>JAKJFK010000017.1 GCA_022704925.1 candidate division TA06 bacterium
TAACGACGGCGGGATCCGCCCAGGATGCCGCCAAGCACGCCCCGGATTATCTCCCGACCGATCTGGCTTCCCACCGTGCGAACGGTCTGCTTGGCCAGGGTCTCCACCATTCCCTGGCGGCGCTTGGTACCCCAAAGCAGGTCGCCGATGAGGCTCCCGCGTCCGTCCGCCTTCTCCTCGCCGCTCCGGCCGCCGCCCTTTCCCGGAGCCGGGGCCGGTTCCGGCGCCGATTCCTTCTCAAGGGCCCGGCGGCTCAAAATCTCGTAGGCGGATTCCCGGTTGACCGGGGAATCGTACTTGCCGCCGATCGGGCTGCGCGACCTTATCAGAATTCGTTCCTCGGGCGTCAGCGTTCCCATCCGGCAGCGGGGCGGGCAGATCAAGGTCCGTTCCACCGGCATCGGCACCCCCTTTTCCTGGAGTGTCGAGACCAGGGCCTCGCCGACCCCGAGCCGGGAGATGGCCTCGGCCACGTCGAGGGCGGGATTGGCGACGAAGGTCTCGGCCGCTGTCCGAACCGCCTTCTGGTCACGCGGCGTGTAGGCCCGGAGGGCGTGCTGAATGCGGTTGCCCAGCTGGCCCAGGATTTCAGAGGGCACGTCATCGGGAAACTGCGAACAGAAGTAAACTCCGACACCCTTGGAACGGATCAGCCGCACGACCTGCTCCACCTTCTGCAACAGGACCGGCGGCGCATCGTTGAAGAGCAGGTGAGCCTCGTCGAAGAAGAAGACCTGCCTGGGACGGTCAAGGTCGCCCACCTCGGGCAGGTTCTCGTAGAGTTCCGAAAGCAGCCAGAGCAGCAGGCTCGAATAGAGGCGCGGTTTCAGGATAAGCCTGTCGGCGGCCAGGACGTTGATGATGCCACGGCCGTTGAGATCGGTCCGGAGCAGGTCGTTCAGTTCCAGCGCCGGCTCTCCGAACCAGGCGGTTCCGCCCTCCCGTTCCAGCGAAAGCAGGGAACGCTGGACGGCGGCGATGGACTGGGTGCTCACCAGCCCGTATTGCCTGGATATCTCGTTCCGGTTGTCCGAAACGAACCCGAGCAGGGAACGGAGATCGTCGAGGTCGAGTAGCAGCAGGCCGTTGTCGTCGGCCAGCTTGAAGGCGATCTCGAGCATCCCGACCTGGGTATCGTTCAATTCGAGGATGCGGCCCAGCAGGACCGGACCGATCTCGCTGATCGTGGTCCGCACCGGGTGGCCGGCCTGGCCGTAAAGGTCCCAGAAGATAACCGGATTCGCCTCGTTCGCGTATCCATCGATGCCGATCTGGCTGACCCGCTGCGCTATCTTTTCATTGGCGAGGCCGGCCATCGCCAGGCCGGCGACGTCGCCCTTGACATCGGTCATGAAGACCGGCACGCCCATCCGGGAAAAACCCTCGGCCAGCACCAGCAGGGAGATGGTCTTGCCGGTGCCGGTGGCGCCGGCGACCAACCCGTGGCGGTTGCCGTACCTGGAAAGCAGGTAAACCGGCTGGTCGCCCTTTCCAATGAGAATCCTGTCCATGCCTGCCCCCCCTTCATGAAAGCCTCAACACCCGCATTGAACTGCAACGGGTCATCCGAAAAACGCCCCCTCGGAAATAGTATAACCCCGGGAGCGGATGGAAGGAAAGGGAACCGGCGGAAACCAGCCGGCTGATTTGACAAAGTCCGGCAATGGTGGCATTTTATTAATTAAAAGCGGCCGGCTACCCGGCAACAAGCGTCCCGGTCAAGCAGATCCGGAAAAGGGGGGGCATGGATAGAAGAGTAGGCGCGGAATTCCTGGGAACCTTCTGGCTGGTCCTGGGCGGATGCGGAAGCGCGGTCCTGGCCGCGGCGGTACCGGAACTCGGCATCGGTCTTGCCGGGGTGGCCCTGGCCTTCGGGTTGACGGTCCTGACCATGGCCTTTGCCATCGGACACATTTCCGGCTGCCATCTCAACCCGGCCGTTTCCATCGGCCTCTGGGCCGGAAAACGCTTCCCCGGCCGGGACCTGCCGCCTTACATCCTGGCCCAGTTGGCCGGGGCGATCGCCGCCGGGCTGGTCCTCTTCATCATCGCCAGCGGCAAGGCGGGATTCGACCCGCTGAACGGCTTCGCTTCCAACGGCTACGCCGACCGTTCGCCGGGCGGATATTCGCTCTTATCCTGCTTCATAACCGAGGTGGTGATGACGGCGGTCTTCCTGGTGGTCATCCTCGGGGCCACCGACAGGCGGGCACCACAGGGGCTGGCACCGGTGGCCATCGGCCTGGCCCTGACGCTGATACACCTGATCAGCATCCCGGTTACCAACACCTCGGTAAACCCGGCCCGGAGCACCGGGGTCGCGCTCTTCGCCGGCAGCGGGGCGCTGAAACAACTCTGGCTCTTCTGGTTGGCACCGATCATCGGGGCGATGCTCGGCGGGACCATCTACAACGCGCTCGGCCGGGAGGATTGACCTCCAACCGGATCGGAAACCTCATCTTGTTTCGGACAGCAAATTTCCCCGGTTCCCGTCGGCTCCGGCAAGGAAACAGGCCGTTTCCTGGCCACCCGGGCTGGAATTATTCAAATAAAACCCCTATGGATATAAAATGAAACCGGCAATCTGCGCCCCTTTCGACTACGAAACTCCCCTGGATCGGGCCATCCCGATGATCCGGACGGCCGGGTTTGAGGTCATCTCGATCGGCGGCCGGCCCCGCCATCCCGATTACACCAGCGCGGCCGGCCGGAAAACAATCCGCAAACTGGTCAAGTCCGGCGGCCTGGACATCGAATCCGTCCACGCCCCCTTCCCGGAGGGTGACCGCCTCTTCTCGCTCGACGAGGCCGAACGCCTTGAATCCATCCGGCAATGTCAGGCCGCCCTGGACGCGGCCGCGGAACTGGAAGGCCGGACCGTGGTCATTCACCTGATCCAGCCCTACGGCATCCCGCCGGGCGAAACGCGGGACCGGATGGTCGAAGCGGGGCGCCAAAGCGTGGAAGCGCTGGCCGATCACGCCGGGTCACGGGGCGTCAAGCTGGCCCTCGAGAACGGTCAGCGGGCCGATTATGACGCGGTCCTGAGGGATTTTCTGCTGGAATTCAAGGCCGATCACGTCGGGTTCTGCTACGATTCCGGCCACGAAAACGTTCAGGGGACCTGCTTCAAGATCCTCGAGGAGTTTGGAAGCCGTCTCCTGACCGTTCACATCCACGACAACCTGGGTTCGGATACCCACCTGCTGCCGTACGAGGGAAACATCGACTGGGCAAAATTCAGAAGAGTCTTTTTCTCCCTTTCCTACTCCGGCCACCTCCTGCTGGAATCCGGCCTCGCCAACTCCCGGTTCCAGGAGCCGGAGCGTTTTCTGGCCGAGGCCCGGGAACGGGCGGAGCGGATCATTAACGGTTCCGGAATTCCGACCGCCGATCCCCATCAAGAGTAAAGGATGACATCCTGAAAAACATCCCCGCCACTTCTTTTTGGTATATACATACATTTCAAGATTGAGAATTGAACAACATCAAAAACTAAAAGTAGCAAATTCTTACTCCTGCTTTAAAAATTGGCCTTGCGTTCCAATCATTGGACTTGACAAATGTATAACAAATCTTATATTATAAAAGTAAGGCGACCGTAGGATGCCGGGTCGCAAAATAAAAATAAGGAGGGGGCATGGGAAGGATGCGTTTTGCGGTATTGGGGTTGGTGGTCTTATCGGTTGCCATGTTAGCCGGATGCGCGACGAGCACCTCGAGCGTAAACAAGGATTTTTCCTGGTGGGGCAAATCGGGAGTCGGCCCGGCGCCGATGCTTGACCCCGACACCATGGTCCCCAGCGTTCCGGAGAAGAGCGGTTCCTGGTGGATGCCGGATCCGACGGCCGTGAGCCCGGACGACGCCTCGCTCTGGGGCAACCGCGGTTATGTTTACGTGGCCGAAATCGCCGAACCGACGACCCCGGCCCCAAAGGTTGAGGCCCCGGCACCCCCGGCGCCCAAGCCGGTCGAACGCGTCGTGGAAAAGGAAGTCGTCCGGACGGTCGAGAAGATCGTGGAGAAGCCGGTCGAGAAGATCGTTTACGTTGACAAGCCGGTCGAGAAGATCGTCTATGTCGATAAGCCGGTCGAGAAGATCGTGGAGCGCCCGGTGACCGCCAAAGCGGTCTACATCGATATCCAGGATGTTTATTTCCCCTACGACAGCGCCGAGCTGACGGCCTTCAACCGCGGGATCCTGGACCACAACATCGAGGTCTTCAAGAAGTATCCGAACCTCAAGACGATCCTGCTCGGCTACGCCTCCCCGGAAGGATCCAGCGAGTACAACCTGAAGCTCTCCGAACGCCGGGTAATGGCGGTCAAGAATTACCTGGTCAAGAAGGGCGTTCCGGAAAACGTGTTCGCGGTCAAGAAGATGGGCGAGATGGAGATGCCCCAGCCCTCCTGGCCGTTCGCCCGGAAGGTGCACTTCGAGATCGTCTCCGACTGAAGCTCCAAATCAGGCAAGAAAGGCCCCCGTCCCGGGCGAAACCCCGGGCGGGGGCTTTTTTATTGAGCGGAATTTTTCAAAAGAAGACCTTGGGGCCACCGGCCAATACGAATTCCCGCCTCGCCATTATCCGTTTACGGAATTTCCAAAACTGCGTTGACATTCCCGGAGGCATTACACTATAATGACGGAAACACGAAAAGCCTTGGAATCCAAACCTTCGCCAAGATCAACTCATCAAAAACCTCGATGTCCACCACACTGGGGGGAAATCATGACCAACAAAAGCATCGCCCGTCGGCTGGCCTGGCTGGGCATGGCGGCGCTCTGCCTGGCCGGCGGCCGGACGGCCTTTGCCGACGACGCACCCAAGAGTGATTCCAAGCCGATGGCCGCGCAGAACATTCTCTGGAATGCCTCATTCGAATGCGGAGTCGGCTCCGGAACCTGGGGCGTGATTCGGCGCGTCGGGCCAAACGTACCGGAGTCGTGGCATCGCGGCGGCTACCGGAGCGCCTACTGCCTTTCGCTGGTCAAGCCGATCGGTTCCCGCCTCTACAAGATAGGCGACAAGCCGGGGACCTGGCGCTTGACGCTGATGGCCCGGAGCCTCTCCGGAACGGCGAGGCTGGTCGTCGACCTGAACAACAATAACAAACCCGGTTCCGACAAGGAGGGCGGCATCAACTATTACCGCCGGGCCTTCGAAGTGGGCGAGGAGTGGCAGTCATTTTCAATGGATGTCCAGGTGGGCGAGGTCGTCCGGCCTTACTTTCACCTGGAACTCTCCGGGGAAGGCGTGCTGGTGGATGAGGTCTCACTGTACCGGCTGGAGGATCCGGCGGCAAAATCGGTGGCCGGCCAGCCGATCCAGTCGGTGGAGACCGGTTTCGTAGTGCCCGAAATAACCAAGGTTTACCTCGACGGTGAAAAACGACTCTGCCGCCTGCTGGTGACCAACAATACCGAAGGACCGATCGAAACGAACGTCTCCTACAGCATCTTCGACGCCTTCGAAAACCCGGTCCGGACCGAAAAGGTGGCGGTGAAACTGGCCGGCCGGGAGACCCGGGAGTTCCCGGTCGATCTCGAAAATCTGAAGTACGGGGCCTACCGCCTGCGCAGTTCCTGGGGAGAGGCCCCGGCCCAGGGCGACGCCCTGGTCGGGCTGCTGCCGGCGGTCCGCCACGACCTGCCGACCCGGTGGGGCTGCAACGCCTCGCTGGACGACCCGTCGCTGGACTTTTCCATCCGCATGATGAAACGGCTGGGCATGGGTTTCGTTTCGACCCTGAGCACCGGCAGCTACCTGGGCCGCTGGTCACTCGTCGAACCGGAGCCGGGCCAGCTGAAGACCCGGCTCGACATCGCCCGGAAACTGAAGGAGAACGACATCTGGATCGCCGCCTACCTGCAGGCCGCCGAATGGCCCAGCTGGCTGATCCAGAAAAAACCGACCGACCAGGAAGTCATCGAGGCCTTCGGAAAGTATGTGGCGGCCTACATCAAGGCCTACGAACCATACGTCAAATTATTTCATATCGAAGACGAAACCGAACGCAAATCACAACTACAGAAACTTGATTTTTACGCCGCCCTGCACAAGCACGCCTACGACACGGCCAAGAAGACGGCCGCCGAACTGGGCCGGGAGATCCTCTTCTCGACCAACACGGTCGACGTCGGCTGGTTCGGCCAAATCTGGGACAAGATCGGGGAGGGCTACTTCGATTTTCTCTCCATCAACACCACCCACCTGCCCACCTGGACCGTCCGGCTGCTCCGCGAACAGGCCAAACGAAACTCGCACGAAAGGATCCTCTTCAGCCCGGCGATCGGACAAAAATGCACCATGCGCCAGACCACGCTGATCCAGGACACGCCGAGTTCCGGCGTGCCGCCCACGACCTTCGTCTGGCAGGCGCTTAAGACCAGCTGGCTCTCCCGCCCGTACGGACTGGAGGCAGGCATCTTCGCGCCGGAGATTCACTTCGGCTTCTACGAGATCCGGGTCCACGACGTCGCCCACTACATTCCGCGCCAGGGCTGGACGGGGCTGGAATATGACAACTCCCCGCACGCCGGCTTCCAGGCGGTTACCGCCATGCGCTCGCTGATCGGACCGATGCAGCCGGTCCGCCGGACGCTGGGAACGGAGGTCTCGGAGGCCGGGATGCCCCTGGGAACCAACCAGGATTTCGAGGCCTACCCTTTCCGGAACCAGACCGGGGCGGCCGTGGCCTTCATGACGGCCAGTGAGGCCGATCTCGACAAGCCGCATACCCTGAGCCTGCCCGCCCCGCAAGGAACCAGGTTTTACGATCTCTTCGCCAACGAATTGAAGCCGAAGCAGAACGGGGAGCGGCTGGAGGTCACGGTACCGGTACTGCCCGTGTACGTCACCCTGCCGGCGGCCGGGCTGGAGGCCTTCCTGGCCCGACTCGAGACGGTGAAACTGGCCCGGGAGGCACAGCCCTCCTTCAAACGGTTCGAAACCGGACCGATCGTGGTTCACGTTGACCAGAACGACAAAGGGATTCTCAAGGTTTTCTTGAAGAAAGGCAACCGGCTCGAACCGGTCATCAACGGAATCCAGACCGACGTGCCCTTCGGGGACCGGATGCAGATAAGCGCGGAAGGCAACGGGATCGTCACCTCGGTCCGGATCGACGACCCCTACAACCCGCCCGGCCGGAAATACCTTGCCCTGATGGCCGACCAGGACGGCCTGACCTTCACGGTGCGGGCCGATTCCTGGCGCGGGGACTCCCCAAAAGAGGGTTTTGTCCGGCTGATGCTGGGCGAGTATATCCTGGACCGGAATTACGCCTACTATTACCGGCCGGCGGCCGGGCCGGTCACCGGCCTCGGGGGACAGATCGCCCACGATTTCGGCAAGCTGACGCCCACCGGACCGGCGGCCGTTCCGGCCGGCTTCTCCCTGAAGGAGGGCACGGCCATCCTGGAGATCGCGGACGCCTACCGAGTCTCCCTGTTCGCTCCGGCGCCCGATCCTAACATCAAGCTCTTGACCCCGCCGGGCTTCCAGTTCTTCGTGCGCAATGGCGAGGCCGGGCTGGAAAGCCGCTTTCATCTCACCACGCCGCCGGAAGGCGTCAAGCGGATCATCTTCACGACCGGACTCGAGCTGAAGAACCTGCGCTGAAAAAGAGAGGGCCCCGGAGACCGGACGGACCGGCCGGGGGCGATTATTTAAACCGGGATGGGATAAGGGCGGGATAAGCCGGGTAAAGATGCGCCGGGCATTTTTATCCGGCTTTCTTTTTGAGATATTCCGCGAGGGCAACCGCGTTGTTGAAGTTTTCGTCCCGGGCTCCGTAGAGCAGGGTCGCCGGACCTTTCCGGAGCAGCTGCCGCAGTTTGAAAACCACCTCGGGCCGGGAATCGAGCTCCTCGAAATACTTCTTGCGGAACTCCGGCCATTTCCGGGGATCGTGGGAGAACCACTGGCGCAGGACCTGAGAAGGCGCGGCCTCCTTCAGCCACTCGTTTACGGCCGCCTTCGCCTTGCTCAATCCCCGCGGCCAAAGCCGGTCGACCAAAACCCGCACCCCGTCCGCCGGCCCGGCCGGCTCATAAACCCGTTTCACTTGAATCCGCTTCATTGGTGCCTCCGGATTCACCCGCCCATTTCGCTCGGGTTGGGCGTCTTGATAACGAGGAAAGTCGCGTTCGCCCCGGACTCGTTCCGGATCCGCATCGGCGTCCTGAAGGCGACCGGCAGGATATCCCCGCGCCGGGCCAGGGTATCCTGACCGGAGAGGGAGACAACCACGCTCCCGTCCAGAACCAGGAGATGCACGTTGGAGTTCGCCTCGTGCGGAGGAACCGCCTGGCCGGGCTTAAGCGCGATCTGCATCACCAGCAGGTGCTTCTGGTCGACTACTTTTCGGCGGCCGAAGGGTTCGTCGGCATAAGGAATGGCTTCAAAGACATTCATTTCCATATTTCCCCTCTCCAGTTGGTGAAAATCACCGGTGTCAGGAGAAAACTCTTCCCAAGCCACCGGACCAAGAAAACCGATCCGGCAACCGGTCAAAATGAAGGCCCGGCCAGGCCTGGCCGGGCCTTGTTGTTTCAAAGAGAACCGGCCACACCCGCGGTGAGACGCGGCCGGAACCGCGGACTAAAAACCGGTGCGCATTCCCAGGAAAAGCCGGTATTCCGGGGCGCCGTAGCCGTCGGTCAGGCCGACGCCGAGGCCCAGGTCCAGCAGAAGATTCTCATTGACGGGATGGTGGATGGAGCCCAGGAGCTCCACCGGGGTGGCATCCTCGCTGTTGAAGAGGGCGGAGGCGTTCGTGAGCCCCTGGAGTTCCACCGAGGCCCGGGTCCGGTCGTTGGGGAGTTTCCAGCCGATCCCGGCGCCAAAGAGGAGCGTATCTTCGAGGTCGAAATCGGGCAGATTTTCCTTCTCCTGGTACTGGTAGCCGACCTTGAAGGCCAGGCAGACCCGGTCGCCGAAATTCCGATCCAGGACCGCCGTCAGCCCGAAGGCGTTGGAACCCTTTCCGAAGTAGCTGTCCTCCTCGCCGGTTTCCAGGGTTACATAGGGCAGCAGGGCGACACCAACCTGGTCTGGACCGCCGCGGACCCGGTACTTTCCCTCCAGGCGCAGGTCGCCGATATCACCGTCGCCCGGGGCCGCCGCGCCGGTAAGTTGGCTGCCCTGGCTGAAGAGATAGGGAAGCCGCAGGCCGAGTTGAAACGAGTCGGTCACCCCCAGGCCCAGGCCGAGCGTGGCCAGCGTCTGGTCCTCGGAGAGTACCGTCCACTTGCCCCCGACATTTCCACGCAGGGGCTTTTCGACATAAACCAGGTAGAGATCAGCCGAAAAATTCCGGGCCGGCAGTACCTTGGAGGCGGGAAGCAGGGTGAAGGAATCGCCGCCGATGGCCGGGCTGAAGTTGTTGATGTCGAGGGCCGAGGCCGGAACGGCGCCCAGCAACAGGATAACGGCCGTCACTCCGGCCGCCAAGCGGAACCGGCGCCGGCCGGCCAGCAGGAACAGCCCGGCCAGCAGGACCGAGCCCAGGAGTCCGGCCAGGACCGATCGCCCGTTCAGGCAGAGCCAGGCGACGCCGTAAACAGGCAGCAGGGCCGTCCGGGTCGCGGCCCGGAGCGTTTCGTTCCGGGCAATCACCGCCGCCAGGGGCGGCGAATGGCGGTAGTAGAAACGGACGAAGGCCCGGCCCGGCGGGCTGGCCAGCAGGAACCGGTCCCGGAACCGGCGCAGGACCTGGACGTGCGGCTCCTGGTAGGAACCGTAGGCGGCGGTGGCGATGAAGCAGGGCCCGCCGCCGCCCTGCAGCTTGGAAACGATTCCCGCCAGAACGCCGGGAATGACTGTGGCGACGCTATCCTGGTTGGTGACTGCCGGCGTGGTCTGGGAGGTCGCCGTCAGCGTCAGGACGTCCCGGGTCCCGGGGGCCGCGCCCGCCGGGATGGTAACCTGAAAAGAGACCGTGGTGCTGGCGCCGGCCGCCAGGGTAACCTGGGCCTGGGCGGGATTGACAAAGGCCCAGGGCCAATCCAGAGAAGAGTCCGGCTGCAGGATGAAGGTGTCGGTCGTGGCCTGGTAATTGGCGACCACGAACTGGTGCTGGATGACATCGCCCGCCTCGACCTCCCGCTCGGCCGGGGCGAAGACCTGGACGAAGCCGGCCTCGGTCCATTTTTCGTAGGAGATGATGGTCCAGACGTCACCGGGCGACAGGGTGCCCCGGTTCCACTGCAAGGCGTAGCCGGCGTCAATATAACCGGGGTTCACCGAATTACCGAGTTGCCCTGTGTCCAGTATCCGCTCGCAAACCTCATCGTCGTACTCCCCCTCAGCATAAGAGGTGGCCGGAGTGGTGAGGTCGCCGTAGAAGCCCATGATGCCATCGATCGCCTGGTCGGGGTTGGTGAGATAGACCATGCCCAGGTTGGCGTCCCAGTGGCCCCGCGAGGCGTCTATTCCACCGAAAGTACTGTCGCCGCCGTGGAAGAACCGGCAATCGTTATATTCGGTGCTGCCGAGATTCTCGATCCGCCAGCTCTTCTTGTAGTAGGCGTTGCCGTCGGTGTATTTGATGGTCTGGGTGAGGCGCACCCCCGAGTCGCCGGCCCGGAAGACGGTAACCGTCGTCCAGGGATCCGGCTTGGTGTTGCTGACCGGCGTGAACTGCGGCTTGGCGTTGGTGTAACCCCAGTAAATAAAGTACCAGCTGTTGAAGGCGTCAGTGGTCCGGGGCGAATGCAGTAAGAGTACCGAACCCCAGCAATTACCACTGTAATACTGATTGATGTAATCGGTGCCATTCCAGCGGTAAACCCCCAACGTTCCGTCCTCGTAGGCGTCGATCCGAAGCGGGTTGCCGTCAATCCGCTGGTAGGTGCCGGGCGTAACCTGGGCCCGGGCCTGAACGGCCAGCAGCAAGAAACCCATCAAAAAGAATGCCAGCCCGCCCCATCCTTTTTTTTCAAGCATGCGCCCCCCCCTTGAAATGAACAAAAAAACACCCCTGGCTATCGACTCCGCCGTTCCCGGCAATTTGCTGTATTTTATAATATTTATACCTGGGTTCGCCAGTCCCTGTCAACTGGCTGCCTGGACAAGGTATCCGGGGACCACTCCTTTGGTCCTTTTCAAAACCCCTTAATCCTACCATGCGATAAGGAATCCGGAGTGTCTCCCAGGTATCTCATCTTCGGCAGGAAACCGCTGTTAATCAAATGGTTCTAAATAAATCCCGGCCACGGTTAAGACGTTCGGCCGGGCGGCGTATCCGCCCCGGCCGAAAAACCCTGGAAGGCGGGCTTCTGAAAAAGTCAGGCCATCCCCAAAAAACTTCTTTTGGCCCGGTTGACAAACCGGCCGGCCGGTGGCAAAATTTACTGGAAACCAAGGAGAAATCGAACAAATTCCACATCAAACCGGGCCTCCCCGGAAACCAAGCATGAAGAGATGGAGCGTGGAAAAGGCGGCCGCCTGGTACCGGGAACAGCCCTGGCTGGTGGGCTGCAACTTTCTACCCAGCAACGCGGTCAACCAGCTGGAGATGTGGCAGGCCGAAACATACGATCCGGTGACGATCGACCGCGAATTGAGCTGGGCGGAAGGCCTGGGATTCAACACGCTGCGCGTTTACCTGCACGACCTGGCCTGGGCTGACGACCGGACGGGTTGCGCCGAAAGAATCGACGATTTTCTGGAGAGGGCCCGGCGGCGCGGCCTGCGGGTCATACCGGTGCTTTTCGATGACTGCCACCGGCCGGACCCGGCCAGCGGTCCCCAGCCCCAACCCCTGGCCGGGGTGCATAACTCGGAGTGGAAGCAGAGCCCGGGGCAGGAAATCGTCCGGCGGTTTAACGAGGGCACGGCGCCGGAAGGGGAGAAGCAGCGGCTGTCTGAATACGTCCGGGGCGTCATTTCCCGCTTTGCCGGCGACGAGCGGGTCCTGATGTGGGACATTTACAACGAACCGGGACAGGGCGGCAACGGCGACCGGTCGAACGAACTGCTCGAACTGGCCTGGGATTGGGCGCGGCAGGCCGGGGCCGTCCAGCCCCTGACGGCCTGTCTGAACGGGAGCCGGGGCGAAAAGAATCTCGTCCTCAACCGGAGCCGGTCGGACGTGATCACCTTTCACGGCTACGACGGCGGCACGCTTGAAAAAATCATCGTTGAACAGAAGCAAGAAAACGGAGGCCGGCCGGTCATCTGCACCGAGTACATGGCCCGGGAACTCGGCACCACCTTCCAGCACAGCCTGCCGATCTTCAGAAAACACCGGGTGGGTTGCCTCAACTGGGGCCTGGTCGCCGGTAAAAGCCAGACCCATTTCAACTGGCAGACCGCCCGAAAAATAGAAATCCTACGAAAAACCGGCCGCCGGCTCCGGCCCGGGGAACCGATACCGGAACCGCCGCTCTGGTTCCACGACATCTTCCGGACCGACGGCACGCCCTTCGACCCTGAAGAAATAAATTACATAAGGAGCGTTACGAAGCCGGAGCTGAAAACCGGCCGATAACCAGGGGCGAACCGAGGAGAAAAGATGAAGCACCTGATTCCGGAAGCCAAGAACGCGTTGCTTTGCCTGGGGATGATCTGCCTGGCCATCACCTGGCCGGCCGCCACCCGGGCCCAGGAGGCCAAGGTGAACGAATCCGTCATCGAGCTCGGCACCCGGCGCGAAATATTCGTCGATCATCACCTGATCGAGCGCCTGAACGGCGCCCGGCTGGTTCTGCACCAGCCGCGGGACGAAGGAATGATCTTCAAGTTCGACCAGCCCTGGGAGGGCAACGACGGCATCTATGCCGCGGTGATCAAGGACGGATCCAAATATCGCTTCTACTACCGGGTTCAGACCCAGCCCAACAAGGGTGATACCGATCCCAACCAGGCGATCTGCTACGCCGAGTCCCCGGACGGCATCAACTGGACCAAGCCGGAACTCGGCCTCTACGAGGCGGCCGGCTCAAAGAAAAATAATATCGTCTTCATGACCCAACTCCCGGTCTGCAACAATTTCACGCCCTTTCTCGACACGCGGCCGGGATGCCCGGCCGGGGAACGTTTCAAGGCCCTGGGCGGCTACCGGTCCCTGGGCCTCTTCGCCTACGTTTCGGAAGACGGGATCGCCTGGCGGAAGATCCGGGAAAACAAGGACCCGCTGCAGGAGGCGGTGATCAAGAAAGGGCAGGGCCGGTTCGATTCCCAGAACTCCGCCTTCTGGTCGGAGGCGGAAGGGAAATACGTCTGTTACCTGCGCGAATCCCTGGGAGGCTCCTACCGCTGGATAGCCCGGACCACCAGCCCGGACTTCCTGGAGTGGACGCCGGCGGAACTGATGGAGGCGCGGTGCAACGATAAGGCGGCGCCGCCTGAACACCTCTACACCAACCAGACCCACCCCTACTTCCGGGCGCCGCACATCTACATCGCCATCGCCGCCCGGTTCATGCAGGGACGCTCGGCCGTAACGCCGGAACAGCTGGAACCGATTTACCGGGGCGCCGACAAACCGGCCCCGGCCTGGATATCAAAGGATTGTTCGGAGGCGGTCTTCATGACCTCGCGCGGCGGCAACCTCTACGACCGCACCTTTATGGAGGCCTTCATACGACCGCCCATCGGGTTTGAGAACTGGACTTCGCGCGCCAATTACCCGGCCTTGAACGTGGTCCAGACCGGCCCGGCCGAGATGTCTTTCTATGTCCACCGGAGTTATACGCAACCCGGCGCGCACATGCGCCGCTACTCGCTCCGGCTGGACGGCTTCGCCTCGATTCAAGCCCCTTACGACGGCGGCGAAGTGCTTACCCGGGTGCTGACCTTCAGCGGCCGGCAACTGCGCTTGAACTACTCGACCGGGGCGGCCGGCGGCATCCGGGTGGAGATTCAGACCGCCGACGGCCGGCCGGTTCCGGGCTTCTCGCTGAAGGAGTCCAGGGAATTGCTTGGCAACGAAATAGAGGGAACGGCCGCCTGGACCGGCAGCGGAGAACTGGCCGGGCTGGCCGGCACGCCAATCCGGCTGCGTTTCGTAATGAAGGACGCCGATATCTACGCCCTGCGTTTCGAGTGAGCCGAACCAGAGAACGGGTGGAATCCGGTCATCGGGCCGTATAGACCAGGTAAAGACCGCCGAGGATTACGAGCAGGCCGCAGGTTTTCTTGAGGAGCCGGGCGCCTTTTGATTTTTCGTTCCAGTCCAGGTAACGCTGAACGGTCCCGATAAAGGTCCCGGCCAGGACGATGACCGCCGAGTGGCCGATCCCATAGGCGACCAGGAGCAGAAACCCATAGTAAAAATCCGCGGCCGCCGTTTTAAAGGCGACCGTCAGGATGGGAGCCAGGTAAGCGAAGGTGCAGGGTCCCAGCGCGATCCCGAAGACAAGACCGAGCATAAAAGCCGCCGCCGCCCCTTTTTTACCGGTGGGCAACCCTTGCGGGGCGGAAAGAGAAAACGGGAAGAGGCCGGCCAGGTGCAGGCCGGCCATGAAAAAAACGGCCGCAACGAAGTAATTGCCGTATCTCCCGATATCGCCCAGCATCCTTCCGGCCACCGCGGTCAATACCCCGACCATCGTGACGCTCAACAGGATGCCGGCAGCAAAAAGAACCGATATCAAAAAGGCCCGGCGCCTGGATAGCCGGCCCTGTTCGTCGATAAAGCCCACGATAAGCGGAATGGCGGCCAGGTGGCAGGGACTCAGGAGAAGGCTCAAAACGCCCCAGGCGGCGGAGGCCAGGAGCGCGACCAACGGAGCGCCTTCGATCGCCCGCCCCAGGAAAGCAAGGATTCCGGACATCATTCACCGGCCGCCGGGAGAAAATCGTAACCCAGCTTTCCCCACTTCGCCAGGATGTCTTCCCGGCTCATGAATCCCTCGTGGCGGGAGAGTTCATTCCCGGAGGCATCGAAGAATATCTGGGTCGGAATCACCCTTACCCGGTGTGAAACCCCGGCCCGGGAATCCTCGTAAACATCGATGAATTCAACTTTTAACCGGCCGGCGTAATCCTTGCGCAATCCATCCAGGACCGGCACCATCATCTTGCAGGGAACACAGCTGTCGGCGCCCAGTTCGAGCAGTCGGGGGAGGCCGACCTCCTGCGCGGCCGCGGAGGGTTCCGAACCGGCGGCCGGCGCGGCGGGCCCGGGCGCCGGTTTTTGGTCGGCCGTGCTTTTCTCCCGGCGAATTTCCCCGGGCGTTCCGCTTGCGGAACTGGCGGCCGGCGCCGGAGCGACGGCGGCCGGCGATACCGAAGGCCGCCGCTTATTCAAAATCAGGGCGGCGGCAATTCCGACAATAAGGAGGATGGCAAGGATTTGCCACGCCAGGAACCGTGTCAGGCTGGGCTTTCTGCTGTCGGCCATTTTCAAGTCTCCTTTTTCGGATGTATGGTTGCGACCGGATCCTCGAACCAGACTTTCGACGCGCACCAAACGGACGGCCCGGCGGCAAACCGGGCGCGGCGGGTTACCCGCGGCCGCC
>JAKJFK010000191.1 GCA_022704925.1 candidate division TA06 bacterium
GGGTCGGTCAGGAGCAGGCGGCCGCCGGCGGAGATGATCAGGGAGAGCAGGTCGAAGTGGCCGTGGAACATGCCGTGCGGCCCGCAGAGGAAGAGTCCGTAGGCCACCTCCTTTTCCCAGCCCGAGCGCATCGGGTAGAAGCCGGATTTCGGGAAGGCGTAATTCAGTTTTCGGGGCGGCTTGATGCTTGAGAAATCGGACGTGACGAAACGGCCGCCCAGGTGCCAGCCCAGTTCCGGCAGTCGGCCGATCCCGTGCAGCAGGTCCGGCCGGCCGCAGGTCAGGGCGGTCAGGGCCAGCGAAAGGTCGCGCCGGCGCAGGCCGGTGTCCCCGATCGGCGGCGGTTCGCCGCCCGGCATCCGGATGGCGGAGAAGAACTCGGCCGACTTCTCCAGCCGCCGGAGCACCCGTTCCGGCAGCAGCTGGTGGTTGACCCGGTCCTGGCGCCAGGCGTAGGCGTACCAGTACTGGCAGACGCTGTGGTAATTCGGGCTCTGTTCGTAATTCCCGCCGTCGGCGCGGAAGATGACCTCGACGTTGTCGGCCAGGAAGCGGCCCCACTCCTTCCGGTAATGTTCCGAATCCTTGAATTCCGGGAAGAGCGTCGCCCAGAAGAAGGAGCCGATGGCCCCCACCAGGGTGATGTTGCTGAAATTGAAATCGCGCCGGTGGCGGTGCGTGAAGGCCAGTTTCCGGTGGCCGGCCAGGAGCACCAGGGCCAGGACCTCGTCTTCGATGAAGCCGGCGGCGGCCGACAGGTAGAGAAACTCGGTGGCGTAGCTCAGGTAGCGGCCTACCTCCAGGCCGCTCCAGCCCCGGCCGGTTCGGTTCTTGCCTCCGGGCGGCGGCGGGAGCCGGCGGCAGTGGTGAAAAAGGGCCGCCTCGCCCTGGCGGAGGTAGGCCGGGTCGCCGGTCAGGGCCGCCGCCCAGCCCAGGCCGTGCAGGTGGTCGAAACGGGTATCGTTCCAGAACCGGGCTTCGCCGGCCCGGGCCAGCGTCAGCAGTTCGCGCCCCAGTTTCCGGTAGGCGGCGGCCGCCGCCGGCGCTTCGGAATTCAAGCGCCGGGCCACCTCCCGGTAATCGTCGGCCGTCAGGTAGGGCCGGGGTGAAACTCGTTCCACCAGGGCCTGGTGCAGCCGCCGGCCGGTCCAGCGCTCATTGAGCGGCCAGGCGGCCAGGTCCAGCGGGGCCAGCGAAGGCGATTTCAGGTCAAGCCGGCCGAGCAGTTCCTTCTTCTCGGCGGCGGTCATCCGCGTGTTCATCTTTACCGGCTCCCGTTTTCAATGGACGATTTTTCGGTCTTTCCGTTTCAGGCGGCGGAGCTTATCACCACCCGGCTCTCCGGTCCGGCCACCCCGCGGGTGTTGACGCCGCGGACCGAGAGGCGCCCCTCGCCCCGGCGCGGGGTCCATTCCAGTTCCGCCTCCCGCTGGTTTTCGAAGCGGTATTTCCGTCCGTCCGCGGCCGCCTCGAGGTGGCTGAAGTTCGGCAGGTTGTGGTGGAAACGGACCTTGAGCGACTTTCCGTTCCGGAGCAACCTGATTTCGGCCTGGTTGATCGGGTAATTCAGGTGATAGGGATCGGCCTCCTCGATCACCATGCCCTTGCAGACGTAAACGTTGCCGCGCCCGGCCCCGGTCTTCGGATCGAAGCGGCGCCAGTTCCGGTTGCGGTTGAACCGGTCGCGGACCATCAGGAGCGGGTGGATGTGGTCGCCGGGTGGAAAGTCGAAGAAGTTGTTGTGGAGGTAGACCACGTACCACTCGAAACTCCAGGCGCCGAAGCCGCCGTGGACCTCGCGGGGCATCGGGTAGCGGTCCGGCCCCCAGACCTGCCGGACGGCCCGGCTCCGGTTGGTCAGGAACTCCCGTCGCAGTTCGTAGATCGAGAGCGGCCGTCCTTCCTTTTCGTAATGGACGTTGAAGAGCGAATCGTTCAGGTACCACTTGTTGAACTGGTTGGACCAGATCTCGTAGACCATGTGGCCGCAGTTGGCCGGGCCGGCCGGGCCGTGCTGGCCGTCGCAGTTGACCAGCCGGGCCGTCCAGCCGAAGGCCGAGGCCAGCTGGACCGAGGCCAGGGCCTTGTAGGTGCAGAAGTAGCAATGGCCGGACCGGCGGGCCTTCTCGAGCATGACGGCCACGTGGTAATCGGGGCCGGGTTCGCCGCCCGGGCAGCGCACCGAAGGCGAACCGGAGGTCGCGGCGGCGCTGACCCAGTCGCGCAGGGCCAGCTGCCGGCCGAATTCGTCCGGCCGCCCCTTCCCGACCTCATCCAGCCGGTACTTCTTCCGGAGTGTTTCCAGGTCGGGGTGGCGGAAGGTCTCGTGGGCGAAGCCGTGGCGGATCGGCACCACCGGGTGGTTGACCGCCTCGGTCACGGTCAGCGTCCGTCCTTCCAGGCGGAACCGGCTGCCCGCGGCGAGCCGGACCGGCTCAAACTCCCGGCCGCAGTCGAAGCACTTCTGGACCGCCCCGGCCCGGCGCGGGAAGAGGGCGTAACAGAAGGGACACTTTATCCGGCCTTCGAGCTTAATCATGGTACCCCCACTGGGCTGAGATCTCTTTCCGGTAGAGTCCCCGCAGGTGGAAGAGCGGGAAGTTCCGGATCCGGTTGATGGTGAAGAAGTCGAGTTCCCCCTTCAGGAGCAGGCCGCCGGCCTCGTCGGCCGCCCCCGCCTCGGTGGTTTCGATCTTCAGCGGCCGCCCTTTTTGCCACTGGAAGCGGTACCAGGCGCCGGAACGGATCCGGCCGGCGCCGTTAAAACTGTCGATCCGGCCGAAGCCGCCCTTTTCGCAGATGGCGGCGAAGGCCTTCAGGAGCGAAAGCGTCGCATACTCCCAGAACTGCACCCGGAACTCCCGGAAACGGTTGCCCAGGACGACCGCCGGGTCCAAGGACTTCTTCTTCATTTCGATCTCCTTTTCTCTCGGCCGCTCCGGCCCGCGGGGGCCGGCTGCCAGTAGTACATGTCCGGGGGTACCCGGTAGTCGATGAAGACCGGGCTTGACCAGGCCAGCTGGCCGTCGGTCTGGGTGACCCGGACATAGTAGTAGCGCGGGTAGTAGGTGACCGTCTCCAGCTTCAGCTGGAAGGCCATCTGGCTGGCCGGCCCGCGCCAGCGCAGGTGGGTGTAGATGACCCGGTTATTCTCGATCAGTTCCACCCGGGCCAGGTTGGCCGTCCCGATCACCCCGCAGCCGATCTGGATCGGGAAGACCTGCGGCCACTCCTCCGGCGGCGCTTCGAGCACCGAGCCCATCGGATAACCGTTCACTTGGAAGTCGAGCAGTATCTTTGCCCCGCTGGTCGCGTAGCAGTAACGGGAGCGGATGGCGTCGAAGACGGCCTCCCGGCTGAGCCGGCCGGCGTAAACGGCGGTGACGCCGTTGAGGCCGGGGCGGACATTGTGGCAGTCGCC
>JAKJFK010000018.1 GCA_022704925.1 candidate division TA06 bacterium
GGCGCTGAGAGACGATCGCCTGCATGACATCGGCCACGGCCATGATGCGGGATTCGAGGATAATCGCCCGCCCCTTCAATCCCCGCGGATAGCCGGAACCATCAAGGCGTTCGTGATGCTGCAGGATTATCTTCTGAACCGGCCAGGGGAATTTAACCTCCTTGATGATATCGCACCCCAGCTGGGGGTGGCCCATCACGATTTCCATCTCGGCCGGGGTCAGCGGGCAGGGCTTGGAAGCGATCTCGACCGGCAAATAAACCTTGCCCAGGTCATGTATGATACCGGCCACCCGCAGACCGGTCGTGCGTTCGGCCGACAGGTTAAGTTCTTTGGCCAGCCGGCAGGCCAGCCGGGTCACCTGGACCTGGTGGGCCGCGGTAAAAGGATCGTGATATTCAATCGTCGAGGCCAACGCGCAAACGGCCTTTTCCAGCGCCTGTTCCAGACCGCCCGTCTTCATCTTCTTCATGCCGCCTCCTATCACCCGGCCGGGAATTTAATCATACCAATGATTTTACCCTTCAAAAAGGTCTTTTTCAAGGCCGGGAAAACCAGCCGGGCCGAGCGTTGAAAGAATTGGTCAGGAAAGGCCGGCTCGGGACGGACTTCCGGTTGGAACCAGCACCGTAAGCGGCCATTCGGAGAGGCTTATCTCCAGACGGCTGCCCCGGTTGAACGGATAGGTTCGCCAGGCGTCGAGAACCACGATGCCGCCGGCCTGACGCTGGCTTTCAAAACGGATCCTATCGGCCGGACCAACCTCCCCGTGCAGCAGCCGGGGTCTGAAGAGGCGCCCGGAATATGGTTCCCGGACCAGGAAACGCAATCGGCGCTCCGAGTAATGAAAGGGACGGCCTCCGGAAGAGTGGTACCAGGCCCGGGAACCGGAGCCGGTGACCACCAGAACTCCGGAACTGCGTTGCGATTCGCGCACGCCCCGGTACTCGATCAGATAGCGCGAGGTGTGGAACTGGTAACGGGCTCCGACGTAGATCTCGTTCAGGGCCGACGAAGGCAAAGGCTGGCCGTTGAGCTCGGCCCGGGCCCGCTGGCGGGTAATGGTTGCAAATCGGCCGGCCAGAAATTCGTTTAACCGGTCCAGTTCGTCATCCCGGATGCTGGTCAGGGCCCCTTCGCTGTACTCCGGTTCGGAGTTGATACCGAGTATGGCCGCCCGCTCGACAAAGGCGGCCGCCCGGATAAAAGCGCCATCTCCGCCGACGGTGATCACCAGGTCAACCCGGTCGAAGTCCCGGCCGCAAAGGCGTTGGGAACGTACCATCCGGTATCGCCGCCCCTGAAGCCGGCGGCGCACTCCCTCAACAGCCTGGCGGTGACCGGAACTGATTTTTTCGCTGTAAACCACCAGTATGCGCTTGAAGGTCTTCATCTTTTATTCCATAGCATACCACTGCCGCCTCCGGCGAGGCAAAAGCGGGCCAGAGGGTCCGGTCTACCGCCAGGTAAGGCGCTTGATTCTGCTTTTCCCGGGGGGTAAAATATCCGAGGGGCAGCAAGGAGGTCGAAATGAAATACCTGATAAGCGGCATTCTTTTCCTGCTTCTCTTCGCCGGAGACGCCTCGGCCCTTGAAATCAAAAGCCGGGCCTTTCGTAATGGAACACCCATCCCAACCCGGCACACCGGGGATTCCCTGAACGTCTCCCCTCCCCTGGCCTGGAAAGGCGCGCCGGCCGGAACCCGCAGCTTCGCGCTGATCTGCGATGACCCGGACGCGCCCGGGCGAATCTTCGTTCACTGGGTGATCTACAATATCCCGGCCGAGAAGTCCGACCTCGAGGAGGACGTTTCCAAAAAAGAGAGGCTGACCGACGGGACCCTCCAGGGACGGAACGACACGGGCCGGATCGGGTACCTGGGGCCGGCGCCGCCGCCCGGCAAACCGCATCGTTACTTCTTCAAGCTTTACGCCCTCGATATTCAACTTAAGCTAAAGCCCGGCGCGAAGAAGGCCGGCCTGGAAGAGGCGATGCGCGGACACGTCCTGGCCGAGGCGAGCCTCATGGGAACCTATCAGCGCTGAAGAATCGGAGGAACCGGAAATGGCCAGGTCGCACTTCACCATGAGGCAGAAGAACATCTCCCGGCTGCTGCGGGAAAGGAAGGTCATCCTGCGGGAGAAATTGAAGACTTCCCGGCGGGTCGGAAAAAGAAGCGGGGCCGGAGCGAAATCCGGATAAAAATCCGGCCGCCACGCGCAAGGAGGCAACCATGGACTGGTACGCCCGGAAATTCGAGCGGTTTATGCAGCTGCCCAGGCCCCTGATGATCCTCCATGTTTCCAGCAAGACCCTGTTTGGACTGGGAGCCGGGATTCTCTGGGGCATGGCGGCCGGAACGGCCGCGAAAACGCTGGGTTGGTCGATCATCATTCTCTCGCTCCTGGTTGCCATTCCCAGCAGCTGCCGGATACTCAGGCGGTAAAAGGCCCGATCGCAAACGCGGGCTTCAGCCGGGTGCCAGCCGGGACCCGGAATCCGGCGATTCCGCGCCGGCCAGCGGATGGAACTTGACCCGTGAAGTCCACGGCGGCTAACATTTAACTTTAACGGATGTCACCCGGTCGGCCCGGACCGGAGGCCTCTTTATCGAGAGGCAAGGTCCGAGGTCTCCCGCGAAGACAATCAGGCGCGGCTGGAAAACCAAGCCTCCCGGCCGCAGACAATCAGCCCCGGAAAGAATTCCCCGGGGCGCCCAGACCCCTCTCTTTCAAGCATTCCGTCGGAGGCCGTTCAACCAGGAAAATTGCAGATGACGCCGGATACGATCATAACCGTGCAGGGTCTTACCAAGCGGTTCAAAAATCTCACCGCCGTAAACGCCGTCTCCTTCAATATCCGGCCCGGGGAAATCTTCGCCTTTCTCGGCCCGAACGGCGCCGGCAAAACTACCACCATCAAGATGTTGATCACCCTGCTGGCGCCCACCAGCGGCGACGCCTTCATCGGCGGCCACAGCATAACCCGCCAGCCGGCCCGGGTTCGGGAAATCATCGGATACGTGCCGCAGATGATCTCGGTTGACGGAGCCCTCACCAGCCGGGAAAACCTAGTCTTGATGTCCCGGCTCTACGATGTTCCCCGGTGCGAACGGAAGGAACGCGTTGAAGAGATGCTCGCCTTTCTGAAACTGGAGAAATACGCTGATTCGCTGGTCAGGACGCTCTCCGGCGGCATGATCCGGAAACTGGAAGTCGGGCAGGCCATGCTTCACCACCCTCACCTGCTCTTTCTCGACGAACCGACCACCGGCCTCGATCCGGTCGCCAAGCGGAATGTCTGGGAACACCTTCTCGAACTCCGCAACACCTTAGGCACGACCATCTTCTTCTCCACTCACAACATGGAAGAAGCCGAGGACGTCTGCGACCGGGTCGCGATCATGAACCTCGGCCGGATTGCCGCCATCGGTACGGTGCCCGGGTTGAAGAAAGAGACCGGCAAGGCCGGCGCCACCCTGGAAGACGCTTTCATCTTTTTTACCGGCAACCGCCTCCAGGAAGGAGGCAACTTCCGTGACATACGCCGGACGCGGCAAACGCAAAGAAGACTGGGGTGAGTTCATGATAAACAGCATCCTGCAGATTCTCGGCCGGACCTTCGTGATGGCCGAGATGGAGACCCGCAAGATCATCCACGACCCGACTGAACTCATCACCCGGGCCGTCCAGCCGATTCTCTGGATAGGCATCTTCGGCCAGGCGCTGAGCCGGATCCGGGCCATCCCGACCCAGGGCTTCACCTACCTGCAGTTCATCACCCCCGGCATCCTTACCCAGTCGGTGACCTTCGTCGCCATCTTCTATGGCCTTTCCATCATCTGGGAAAGGGACATGGGACTGCTTCAGAAGATCCTGGTCACCCCGACGCCCCGGCTCGCCCTGGTCTGGGGCAAGATGCTCTCGGCCGGCATCCGCGGATTGACCCAGGCGGTCATCATCCTGCTCTTCGCCCTCGTTCTGCGGATCCAGCTCCGGGTTTCGCCGGCTTCGATCCTCGGAGTCGTCGTCATCACGATACTCGGCGCCGGCTTCTTCAGCAGCCTTTCGATGATCATCGCCTCGATCGTAAAAACCCGCGAACGCTTCATGGGAATCGGGCAGATTATCACCCTGCCGCTTTTCTTCGCCTCCAACGCCATCTACCCGATCTCGATCATGCCCGGGTGGCTGCAAAGAATCGCCAACCTGAACCCGCTCAGCTACATGGTGAGCGGCCTCCGCGCCCTCCTGGTCACCGGGGACCTCTCGCGGCTTCCCCTGGACCTCGTCGTCCTGGCCACGGCCACGATTCTCATCTCCTTCCTGGGCGCCTACATGTATCCCAAGGTGGTTATCTGAGTCGGGCCAGAAAAGAGCCCGCCGGAAATTCCGCCGGCCGGAATTACGATTAACCTTGACCGCTCGCCCGCCGCAGGGTAAAATTACAGGCTGATTTTCAACCGGAAGACGGCCCGATCCGAAGGAGGTTACCTTGAGGCACCGACTGGCGGTTAGCTCTCTTATCCTGCTGCTTTTTTCCGGCGTCGCCGCCGGTGAGAACCGGCCTTTTCTTTTAGCCCAATCGGAAACGAAAATGGACATCGTGAAACTCGACAGCAACATGGCGGTCAAGGAACCGGGCAAGGATCTTCTCTGGTATGACGCCGCCCGGCTTACCATCGAAGGCAGGGGCTGGCCGGAGACCGAAGCCACTTACAGCCGCCTTCCGGCCCGGGCCAAAGGCGTGGTCCGGGAACAGATCTGGTCGCTGGGAAAGTGTTCGTCCGGCCTCAGCATCCATTTTTCGAGCAACACCCCGTCCCTGGCGGTGCGCTGGGATGGCAACCGGGCCATGACCCACATGCCGGCCACCGGCGTCAGCGGCGTCGACCTTTACGTCCGGCACGAGGGAAAGTGGAGGTGGCTGGCGGTCGGCAAACCCCAGAAGGATGTCAACCAGCTCCAGCTCTTTTCGGACATCGGCAGCGAGGAGCGGGAGTATATTCTCTACCTGCCCCTTTACAACCCGGTCAACAAGGTCGAACTGGGCCTGCCCGCCTCCTTCGAGCTTAAGGCGAAGCCGCCGAGCCGGAAGAAACCGGTCGTCTTCTACGGCACCTCGATCACCCAGGGCGGCTGTGCCTCGAGGCCGGGCATGTGCTACACGGCCATCCTGGGCCGCTGGCTGGAGTATCCGACCATCAACCTCGGCTTCTCCGGGAACGGCATCATGGAAGCGGAGGTCATTGACCTTCTCTGCGAGCTGGACCCGTCGGTCTACGTGCTGGACAACATGCCCAACATGCAGGAGGACGGCATCAGGGAGCGGGAGGAGGCGGCCATCCGGAAGCTGAAGCGGGCCCGGCCCGGGACTCCGATCGTACTGATTGACAGCATGCTTTACTGCGACGCCTTTCTCAAGAAGTCCCGGCGCGACCGCTGCGTCTCCTCCAACCGGGCCCAGTACGCCATTTACGAAAAACTGCTGAAGGAGGGCCTGACCGGCCTTTACTATATCAAGGACGACGGTCTGATCGGAAGCGACGGCGAGGCTACGGTCGACGGCACCCACTTCACCGACCTGGGCTACCTGCGCTTCTCGGAGAAGCTTTTCCCGGTCCTCAGGCAGATCCTGGACGGCCAGGGAAATACCCGCCCGATCAAGTAAAAACGTCTCCTAAAAAACGGGCCTTGAAAATGGCTAAGAGAAAGGTCATCCGGATCGACGATAAGAAGTGTACCGGCTGCGGCCTCTGCATACCCAATTGCGCGGAGGGCGCTCTGCGGATCATCGACGGCAAGGCGCGGCTTGTCAGCGATCTCTTCTGCGACGGGCTGGGCGCCTGCCTGGGCCACTGCCCGGAGGGAGCGATCTCCATCGAGGAGCGGGAGGCCGAGGCATACGACGAAAAGCGCGTGATGGAACACGTCGTCAGCCAGGGCGAGAACGTAATCAGGGCCCACCTGGAACACCTCGAGGCGCACGGCCAGGACGATTTCCTGGAGCAGGCCCGGGAGTTCCTGCGGGAAAAAGGAATCCGCCTCTCCGGGCCGGCCGGGAAACGGAGCGGGCCGCCTCCGTCCGGTTGTCCCGGGATGCGGACGCTCGATCTCGGGAAGAAGGCCGGCCGGAAGATTTCCGCCCGGGGCGCGGAATCACGATTAAGCAACTGGCCGGTCCAGTTGATGCTGGTGCCGCCCTCGGCCCCTTTCCTCAAGGGAGCCGACCTGCTCGTCGCCGCCGACTGCGTACCGTTCGCCTGCGCGGATTTTCATGACGAATACCTGGCCGGACGGGTCCTGCTGGTCGGCTGTCCGAAGCTCGACGACCGCGATTTTTACCGGGAAAAACTCACCCTGATATTCAAGGAGAACCGGATTGCCTCGGTAACCTGCCTGCACATGGAAGTTCCCTGTTGTTCCGGCCTGGTCAGGCTCATTGAGGAGGCCATTTCCGCCTCCGGGCAGGCGATCCCGTTCCGGGAGATCACCATCGGAATCAAGGGCGGCCGCCCTGTCTGACCGGGACCCGCTCCCGTCGCGCCGTTCGATTTTACAACCGCCAGCGGAGGCCGACATGAAAAAATCGCTCGGAGCCCGGACCATAATTTTCCCGACACCGGTTCTTATCGTCGCCACCTACGACCCGGCCGGCCGCCCCAACGCCATGGCGGCCGCCTGGGGAGGCATCTGCTGTTCCGACCCGCCCTGCGTCGCCGTCTCCCTGAGAGAAGCCACCTACACCTATGGTAACCTCATGGCGAGAAAGGCCTTTACGATCAACATTCCCTCGGAGGAGTACCTGCGGGAGGCTGATTACCTTGGCCTGGTTTCGGGCCGGAACGTGGAGAAGTTCCCGGCGGCCGGGCTGACCCCGGCACCTGGAAAATCGGTTGACGCTCCGGTGATCGAGGAGTTTCCGCTGGTCCTGGAGTGCGCCCTGCTGAAATCGGTCCGAATCGGTCTCCACACCCAGTTCATCGGGGAGATCAAGGACGTCCGGGCTGAAACGGCGGTGCTGGATGCCGGGGGAAATCCCGGAATCGGCCTGGTGAAACCGCTGATCTTCGACCCGGCCGGCCGGGCCTACTACGGAATCGGACCGCGACTCGGCCAAGCCTTCGCGGCCGGGAAGTCGATTGGTGCTCCCCCGGCTAAAGAAGGGCGGTGCTGAAGTAACGCTCGACCCGGTCGGGCAGCACCGTGGCGATATTGCCTTTCACACTTTTGGCCAGCAGGCGGGCCGCCCAGACGTTGGCGCCCGAAGAGGTCCCCACCAGCAGGCCGTTCTCGGAACTCAGGGAGCGGGTGGCGGAAATGGCATCCTCGTCCGAGACCTCGATGACCCGGTCGATGATCGAAACATCGAGTATGGCCGGAATGAAACCGTCGCCGATCCCCTGAATCTGGTGCAGGCCCGGCTCGTGGCCGAGCAGGGCGGAAACGTTCTTCGGTTCCACCGCGGCGATGATCACCTTCGGATTCTTCTCCCTGAGGAAAGTAGCCACGCCCTGCAGGGTTCCGCCACTGCCGACGCCGGCCACGAAAGCCTCGATCCGCCCGTCCATCTGGCGCCAGAGTTCGCGCGCGGTCTCCTCGTAATGAACCCGGGGGTTGTCGGGATTCTCAAACTGCTGGGGCACGAAAATGCGCGGATCGGCCGCCGCCATCCGCCGGACGGTCTCCACGGCGCCGGCGATACCTTCCCGGTCCGGGGTCAGAACCAGGTCCGCCCCCAGGGCCCGGATGATTTTCTTGCGCTCCTCGCTCATGCCCTCCGGCATGACGATCCGGACCCGGTATCCCTTGAGACGCCCGATCAAGGCGATCGCGATCCCGGTATTGCCGGAGGTCGGTTCGACGATCAGGGCGCCGGGCTTGAGGCGGCCGGTCTTTTCGGCCCCCTCGATCATGGCCCGGGCCACCCGGTCCTTTATGCTGCCGCCGGGGTTGAGAAATTCGGCCTTGGCAAAGATGCGTTCGCCGCGCAGCTGGACCAGCGGCGTGTTTCCGATCAGGTCAAGCACCTGTTTCACTTCCATAAGTTAGGCTCCTCTCCGGTTCTCCAATAGTATAACCCAGGCCGGTTTGACCGGCAACCGGGAATGAGGATAAAATCAAGACTATTCTTGACTCAAATCCCGATCCGGAAACAAAAACATGGACTATCGAAAAAGGACCGGCTGCGGAAAACTTCGCCCTGCCGATATCGGGCGCGAAGTGTGCCTGGCCGGCTGGGTTGACGCCCGGCGCGACCACGGCGACCTCCTGTTCATCCACCTGCGGGACATCTCCGGCATTGTGCAGGTGGTCTTCAACGTCCAGGCGGGCAGCCTTTATGAGGCCGCCGGACGGCTGAAGGAGGAGTACTGCGTTCTGATTACCGGCCAGGTGGTCCGGCGCCTGGAGGGTACCGAGAATCCCGCCCTGGAGACCGGCGACATCGAAATCAAGGCCGCCGGCCTGGAAATAATCAGCGCTTCGAAGACGCCCCCCTTCCCCATCTCGGAGAAGGCCATGACCGCCGGCGCTTCCGTTAAGGGGACCGAAGGCGTTGAGGAGGACCTGCGTCTCCAGTACCGCTACCTGGACCTGCGGCGCCCCTCCCTGCAAAAGCACCTGGTCAACCGTTACCGGATTATCAAGGCCGCCCGGGATTTTCTTGATTCCCGGGGCTTCATCGAGGTGGAGACGCCCACCCTCACCCGCAGCACCCCGGAAGGGGCCCGCGACTACCTGGTACCCAGCCGCCTCCACCCCGGGAACTTCTACGCGCTTCCCCAGTCACCCCAATTATTCAAGCAGCTGCTGATGGTTGGCGGCCTCGAACGCTACTTCCAGGTGGTCCGGTGTTACCGGGACGAGGACCTGCGCCCCAACCGGCAGCCCGAGTTCACCCAGCTGGACCTGGAGGCCTCCTTCATAGACGAGGAGTTCATCTACGAACTGATGGAGGAGGCCCTCGTCCGGATGTTCGCGGTGGCCGGAATAAGCCTGCCCCGGCCTTTCCCCCGGATCAGTTACCGGGAGGCCATGGAGACGACCGGCACCGACCGTCCCGACCTCCGCTTCGACCTGCGCCTGGTCGAGGCCACCGACCTCTTCCGGAATACCGGTTACGCCATCTTCCGAAAGATCATCGGCCAGGGCGGCCGGATCAAGGGGCTCATCGTCCGGGGCAAATCCGAGATCCTGAGCAAGAATGTCCTCCAGAATGAATACGCCAGGGAGATCGTACCCGGCTTTGGAGCCAAGGGCATGACCTGGATGCGGGTGGCCGGTGGCAAGCTGGAATCAAACATCGTCCAGTTCTTCAACCCCGGCGAGCAGCAGGCCATTCTGGAACGGTTTCAGGCCGAGGACGGCAGCGTGATCATGATGATTGCCGATACCTCTTCCGAAACGGTCCTTTCGGCCCTCGGCCAGCTCCGTCTGCACCTGGCCCGGCGTTTGGAACTAATTCCCGGCAACAAATACCATCCGGTCTGGGTGACCGGCTTTCCGCTCTTCGAGGCAACCGAGGCCGGCCTCACCTCCAAGCACCACCCCTTCACCGCCCCGGACCGGACCGATTTCGACCCCGCCGACCGCCCGGGACTGCTCTCCCTCAATTCGCGCGCCTATGACCTGGTCGTCAACGGCGAAGAGCTGGGCGGCGGCAGCATCCGCATTAATGACGCCCGGGTCCAGCGCCGAATCTTCCAGGCCCTCGACCTCTCCGAGGCGGAGGTGGAGGAGAAGTTCGGCTTCTTTGTCCGGGCCCTTGACTACGGAACGCCCCCGCACGGCGGACTGGCCCTGGGCCTTGACCGGGTCGCCTCGATGATCCTTGGAACCGCCTCGATCCGCGACGTGATCGCCTTTCCCAAGAACCGCAGCGCCGTCTGCCCGCTCACCCAGGCCCCGGCCCCGGTCACCCCGGAACAGCTGGCGGAACTACACCTGGCCGGTGAAGGCGAGCTGAAAATCTCCGGCCGCCGGGAAGAGGACCCCGTCAAACGCCTCGCCTGGGTTTCGCGCCTCGGGTATGAAGAATCGGAAAGAAACGAGCTGAAAAAGGCCGTCGAAGCGGCCGCCGATCTGGCCGGACGGATCGAGAAACTTCCCGCCGACGCCGAACCGGTCTACTCGCCCTCCCGGCCCGGGAACCGGATGCGCCCCGGCCGGACGGCTTCGAAGTACCCGGGCGTTGAAAAGAAGGATCTCTTCCGAAACGCCCCCGCGGTCAAAAACGGCCATTTCAAGGTGGCCAATATCCTGGAATGAAGATCAGCGAATCTGAAAACCCGGACCGCCTCCGGGACAAGAAGCTCATCGCGCCGGCCAATTTTTCGGTCCGGGACCAGGTCTCCGACGCCGGATCGCCGGCCCTGGAAAAGTTCACCGCCCTGGAGAACGCAACGGTTGTTCAGCGCAGCCTGGAGGCCGGCGCCGTTCTGGCCGGCCGGGCCGCCACCGCCGAGTTCGGCTTCGGGCTGAACGGCGATGCCTGTCTCAAGAACTTCACCAGCCAGGCGGCCGACCTGGCCTTCATGGCCGACCTGGCCGGCGAACCCCGCTACGCGGCCGCCGCCGGCGGGCGCTTCGGTTTCAAACCCAGCCACGGAACCGTCTCCCGGGCCGGCCTGATCGGATTGATGCCCTCCCTCGAGGCCGTCGGATTGCTCGGAAACCATCCGGCGGACGTCGCCGCGGCAATGGCCGAGATCGCCGGTTTCGACGGCAAAGATTTCTCTCTTGAGGCGGAACCGCTGGCCGGATTCCCGGTCCGGCCGCCGAAAACGGAATCCAAACCGGTCCTCGGACGGCCCGCCGGCTGCGAAGCCCGCCTCAGCCCGGCCGCCCGGGAAATCTTTTCAGCCGGCCTCAAGAAACTCGAAGGGGCGGGATTCCCGGTTCGGGAAGTTCCCTGGCCGGGAGACGAAACTTTCCGCGACCTGCACCGGGTGATCGGCAGCGTCGAGGCCTCCTCCAGCTGCGGAAAATTCGACGGCGTCCGTTACGGATTGCGGGCCGATTCGGCTAACAACTGGAATGACATGTACCTGAAGACGCGGGCCGCCTCCTTCAGCACGTTCCTGAAGACGCTGCTCTTCCAGGGCGCCTTCTTCCAGTTCGAGTCATACGGAACCTTCGAACGGGCGGCCCGGATCCGGGCCCGCCTGATCCGGGAAATCGGTCAACTATTCGAGACGGTTGACCTGATCATCAGTCCGGTCCGGCCGGAAACGCCGGCGGCCGAATCGGCCCGGGAAGTCGATCAGACCTACGCCGCCTTCTCCCTCACCCTGCCGGCCAACGTCACCGGCTGCCCCGCCCTCGCCTTTTCCCTCTCCGGCGGCCGGGAGGCGTCCGACCCCGGTCTTCAGGTAATGGGCGGGTTTCGGTCCGACGCCTTCCTGCTGGCCTGCGGGAAACGGCTTTTCGAAACCCTGACGGGTGGCGCATGACGACAAAATACGAGGCGGTCGTCGGCCTGGAAATCCACGTCCAGTTGAACGCCGCCACCAAGATGTTCTGCGATTGTCCCAATCGGTTCGGAGACGAACCGAACCAGAATACCTGTCCCATCTGCCTCTGGTTCCCGGGCGCCTCGGCTCAACTGAGCCGGGAGGTGGTGGAAAAGGCGGTCGGCGTCGCCATGACCCTGAATTGCACGATCAACCAGCGTAGCCGTTTTGACCAGAAGGTTTATTATTATCCCGACCTGCCGAAAGGTTTCCAGCTCTCGCAGTTCCACCGACCGCTGGCCGGAAACGGCTGGGTGGAGATTACCGGCGAGGACGGCGCCTTGCGTCGCCTGCGCATCCGCACCCTTCACCTGGAAGAGGACGTCGCCAAGCTCGTCCATGAAACCGAGGGCAAGACCCGCGTCAGCCTGGTTGACTTCAACCGGGCCGGCTGTCCCCTGGTCGAGATAGTCACCGAGCCGGACATGCGCAGCCCTTACGAAGCCATGGAGTTCGTCAACGCGATCCGCACCCTGGTCCCCGGAGCCGGCGGCGCCGAGTGCAGCCTGGAACGGGGTACGATGCGGGTGGACGCCAACATCTCGTTGCGGCCGGCCGGCAGCCAGGAATTGAACGTCAAGGTCGAGGTCAAGAACATGAACTCGGTGCGGGGCATCGGGGACGCCATCGCCTACGAGATCAAGCGGCAGCAGGAGTTGATCCAGAAAGGCGAGGCGATCATCCTGCACACCCGTCTCTGGGACCCGAAAAGCGGCCGGACCCTGCCTATGCGCGAAAAGTTTTCCGGCCCCTGCGTTCCCGATCCCTCGGTCCCCGAGGTGGTCATCTCCGACCAATGGCTGGCCGAAATCAAGAACGGCCTGCCGGAGATACCGGCCCGGAAGCAGCTCCGCTTCGTCGAAGAGTACGGATTGACCGAAACGGAGGCGGCCGGCCTGACCGTCTCCCCGGAGAGCGCCGATTACAGCGAGGCGGTCATCAGGGCCGGAATCCCGGCCCGACTGGCCGCCCAGTGGATTGCCGGCCGCCTGCTGCCGGCCGCCGCCCGGCGCGGCCTGACCCTGGCCGAAACCAAGATCACTCCGGAACGGCTGGCCGGCCTCCTGGCCCTGGTTGAAAACGGGAAAATCAATCCCAACGCCGGCCGGCAGCTGCTGGAACTACTTTTCGAAGACGGCCGGACACCGGCGGAGATCGCCAGGGAGCAGGGCCTCGATCAGGCGGCCGACAGCGGCGAGCTGGAGAAGATTCTTGCCAGGGTGTTGGCCGAAAACCCGCGGGCCGTGGAGGATTTCCGCAAGGGCCGTTCCCAGTCGCTCGGCTTTCTTACCGGCCAGGCCGTTCGACTCTCGGGCGGCAAGGCCGATCCCCGGCTGATACGCCAGAAGCTGGAAGAGAAACTCCGCTCGGAGTGAAAAGTAAGAGCTGCCTTCTTTTCGCGGCAGAAACCCGGCAACGGACGGGGAAAAGGCACAACCCGGGCAAAAAAGATTTTCCGGAATTCCCCTACCGACCCGGCTTCCCCGCCTTCAAATACCCTTCCGTAAACTTGATGATGCCGTTCATCATGGCCACCGTTTCCACCGGGTACTTTCCAACCGCCGATTCGGCCGAAAGCATGACGTAATCGGTACCGTCGATAATCGAGTTGGCCACGTCGGTCACCTCGGCCCGGGTCGGCCGCGGATTCTCGGTCATGCTCTCCAGCATCTGGGTGGCGGTGATGACGAACTTGCCGGCCTGGTTGCACTTCCTGATCAACCGCTTCTGAAGAATCGGTATCTCCTGGATAGGCAGGGAGACGCCCAGGTCCCCGCGCGCGATCATGATGCCATCGGAGGCCTCGATGATCTCGTCGATGTTCCTGACGCCCTCCCGGTTCTCGATCTTGGCAATCACCCGGCAGCGGGAATTCCGACCCAGTATCTTCCGCACCTCCATGATATCACCCGCACTCCGGACGAAAGACTGGGCCAGGTAATCGAGCTGGTTCTCGGCGCAGAAGAGGATATCCTCGACATCCCTGGGGTTGATCGGGCCAAAATCCAGTTTCGCGTCCGGAATGTTGACGCCCTTGTGACCTTTGAGCCGGCCGCCGACAACCACCCGTGTCTTTAAAGCATTCTTGAAGACGGCGGTCACCTCCAGGACGAGGTTGCCGTCGTCCAAGAAGATCGGCTGTCCGGTTTTGATGCTTTCCAAAGGACCCCGGTAGTCGAAGGGAATCCGGCCGGCACCGACGGCCGCCCCGGCCCGGACCAGGTAAAGGACCTGGCGTCTTTTGAGTTCCAGGGGCGCCGCCAGTCCGCCGATCCTGATCCGGTGACCCTGGAGGTCGCCCAACAACCGGACGCGGCGGCGGTATTTCCGATTCAAAGATCGAATCAGGTTTATTCCGGGGAGAAGCTCCCGAGGGCGGCTGTGGGAGAAATTGAGACGACCGACATCCATGCCGGCCCGCATCATCTTCCGAAGCACGGTCTCGCTCGAGGAGGCCGGGCCGAGCGTGCAGATTATCCTGGTTTTGACCATGATTCCCCCGCCAAAAGTAAGAGTTGCCGATAAATTTTAGCACAGATCCCGGACCGCCGGTTACCCGGACCGTCTTCTTGCCGCCGGCCGGAACGAATGGTATCATTATATTTGAGTTTTTTCACCTGTTTGACCCGCGTTGTTTTTTTTGTATAATAAACATTTTCTCCCGTTTCCCCATCGAATTTTTTGAAAAACAAACCCCGGGAAATAAGAGTATCAACCTTAAAAAAACGACCATGACGGCCATCATCAAGAAGACGGGCGAAATCACATGATCGAACGCGTCGCCGGTTCCGGTCTGCACTCGATCAAACTCGATCTCGGCGAAACCTCCCATTACTTCATTACCGTCCGCCCCCAGGGCGGCAAAGAATCCCCGGACGCCTGGTTCGCAAGGGCCGTCTCCCCGGTCCAATCCTTGAACGCCTCCATCCTGGGCCAGGATCTTTTCGGGACGATTACCGCAAACAGTTCGGTCCCGACCGTTGAACCGGAATGGCCGGTCACCCGGCTGCGGGGAACCGGGAATGGAAACGGCCTGGCCGGCACCCAGCTGCAGGCGGTCACCGGCGCCGGCGTCCGCCCCATCCGACTCGAAGGGCGCACCGTCGGCTACGTTTACGACGACGGCCATTCCCGCTGCTGTCGGCTCGGGGACGTCCGGGCCGCCGATACCTCCCTGTCCCGGGAAAAACAGGCCCAGGCGGTCTTCGAATCGATCGAACGGGCCCTTGAGGCGGCCGGGCTCTCCTTTACCGACCTGGTCCGCACCTGGTTCTACCTGGACGACATCCTGGCCTGGTACGGCGACTTCAACCGGGTGCGCACCGGTTTTTTCGCCGCCCGGCGGGTCTTCGACCGCCTGGTGCCGGCCAGCACCGGCATCGGCGGGGGCAATGCCGCCGGCGCCGCCCTGGTCGCCAACGCGCTGGCCGTCCGCCCCCTGGACAGAAGCATCCGGAAATCGGCGGTCGCCTCACCGCTCCAATGCCCGGCCCTCCGGTACGGCAGTTCCTTCAGCCGGGCGGTTGAAATTTCGGGATCCGGTTGGCGCCAGCTGCTGGTTTCCGGAACGGCCGCCATCCATCCGGACGGGAAAAGCGCCCACCCCGGGAACTTTGAAAAACAGGCCTTGCTTACCCTGGATGTGGTGAAAGCAATCCTGGAATCACGCCGGATGGCATGGCGGGACGTCACCCGGGCGATCACCTATCTCAAAAACGGCGAGGACGCGCCGGCCTTCGAACGGATGCTCGCCAACCTGAATTTCCCCGACCTGCCCATGCTGGTGATTGAAAACACCATCTGCCGCGACGACCTGCTCTTCGAGATCGAGGTTGACGCCGCGGCCCCCGGAAAATGAAGAAAACACTGTTGCTCGGCCTCGCCGCCGGCCTCCTCCTGGCGCCGGCATCGTCCGGC
>JAKJFK010000192.1 GCA_022704925.1 candidate division TA06 bacterium
CCGGCCGGCTTGGAGACCAGCCGACTCAGCTCCTTCAGGTCCCGCCGTATCCGGCGCGCCTCCCGGCCCCGGTAATAAAACCAGCCGGCCAGCAGCCCGGCCAGCAGGACCGCCGCCGCCACCCACCGGAACCAGCCGCGTCTGCCCATGAGAATTGCCGCCCCGGATTTAAAAAAGTTTTGAAGGTTCGCCCCGCATAAAAAACCGGCTCACCATAACGGCGCCCCGACCAGCCGCGATTTCTTCACCCGGCCGTGGGTATGCTCCTCGATCGGCATGGTGCGGTTATCGCCGACCACGAAGAATTCATCCGGGCCGACGGTCTCTCCCGCCAGGTTCCAGCGGCAGGGCTTGACCAGGTAGGGTTCTTCGACCGGACGCCCGTCAATGAAGAGCCGCCCGTCCTTAAAGGCGACCAGTTCGCCCGGCAGGCCGACAATGCGTTTCAGGAGCATGACCCGGCGGCCGGCAAAGGCGATCACCGCCACCTCGCCGCGCCGGGGCGGCCGGAACCGGTAACGCAGGGTGTTGACCAGGTTGACGCTCCGGTCCCGGTAGGTGGGCTCCATGCTGGTCCCGGCGACCCGGACCGGCAGCAGCAGGTAACGAAAGATGATAAAACAGGCCAGGCCCAGGATCAGCGCCCGCGCCAGGGTGCGGCGCGGTGCGCGCCCCACCGCCAGCACCAGGAGCTGGCGGCGGACCGCCGTTCCGGAAAAACAAGGCATGACGCCCGACCTTACCGGGCGGCCGGCGGATTTTCGGTCGGCGGATTGAAGATGCCGTTCAACTGCTTGATCAGGGCCCGGTAACGCTGGTTGGCCTGGGCGGACTCCGTCTTGAAGCCCCTCAGTTCCGCCTCCATTTCCGGCAGAACGGCGGTATCCGAATAGGCCTCGTAAACCAGTTCGCCGGTATTAAGCAGATCCTGGAGGCTTGACGACCAGCGGGCCTCCCGCCCTTTGTTCTGGCCGTTGCTCCGGACCACCCGTCCCGGCATGACCAGGACCGTGTGCACCTTGACGCCCTGCATCATGGCCAGCATGCCCATGGGACCGGGACCGCCGCCCGGTTGTCCGCCTTCGCCCATGCCCATGCCTTTCTTCATCTGGCTCATGTCCAGCACCATCCGGAAGTGATAAAGCCCTTCCTTGTTTTTCTCCCAGACGATCTCCTTGGCGCCCACCGGTATCTCCTTCGACTTGCCGGCCAGATTCAGGATGTCGTCGTAGTAAACGGAGAAGGTGGTCCGGATGTCGGAAAGTCCGCTGATGCCCATCTTTTCAAGCTGCTGGACCGGGTTCTCGCCGCCGGGCAGGCCGCCGCCCCCGGGCTGGCCGCCTCCGAAACTGCCGGCCAGGCCGACCAGGGCACCGGTCATGTTGACCGGATCCATGGTAATCAGAACGGTCTGCTTGCCGTTCCGTTCCGGGTAGATGTAGTACCGGTTTTCGATCTCCATGCAACCGGAAAGAACCACCGCCAGGCCGACCAGGCCGAATAACATCGCCCACCGCTTCATTTCCGCCTCCTGTTTGAAGTGCCACCCCGTTTGGGCTTTGTTTTGATTGGATGATCCCCGTTTGATTCCCGTTTAACCGGCCCGGGATTCAGCCGGGACAGCTCGGCCAGCAGCGCCTCGGCCAGGCCGGCAGCCGGCGGCCGTTCCACCACCCGCCCCTTTCGAAAAAGGAGTCCGCGCTTCCCGCCGCAGGCCACGCCGATATCGGCCGCGGCCGCTTCGCCCGGTCCGTTAACCTCGCAGCCCATCACCGCCACCTTGAAACCGGCGTATCGCTCCGGATAGCCCGGCAGCCGTTTCAGTCCGTCCTCCACCCGGTCGAGGATCGAGAAGAGGTCGGAACGGCAGCGGCCGCAGGTGGGACAGGAGATGAGTTCCGGCTGAAAATTGCGCAGCTCCAGCGCCTGGAGTATCCAGCGGCCAGCCGCCACCTCCTCCACCGCCGGGCCGGAGAGCGAGACCCGCAGCGTTTCTCCGATGCCGTCGGCCAGTAGGGCGCCGATGCCGATCGAACTTTTGACCAGGGCCGGACCGCCCCGGCCGGCCTCGGTGACGCCCAGGTGAAGCGGGTAATCGAAGTGCCGGCGGAAGAGGCGGTTGGCCGCCAGGGTAACCGGGACCGAGGATGATTTGAGCGAAACGACCAGGTTGTGGAAATCGAGCGTCTCGAAATTTTCGAGGTAGGCGGCCGCCGTTCGGACCATCAACCGGGCCGTTTCCAGGCCGGAGACCGGTTCTCCCGGGCCGCCGGGCAGCGAACCGGAGTTGACGCCGATTCTTATGGCCGCGCCCTTCCGCCGGGCCAGCCGGATGATCTCGGCCAGCCGGACCGGATCGTCCAGGTTGCCGGGATTGAGCCGGACCTTGTCGGCTCCGGCGGCCAGGGCGCCCAGGGCGAGGTCGCCCCGGAAATGAATGTCGGCCACCAGGGGCAGGCGGGAGATTGATTTCAGGCGGGCGAAGGCGGCCAGGTCTTCTTCATCCTTGACCGCCAGGCGGACCAGCTCGGCGCCGGCGGCGGCCAGGGCTTCCAGTTCCAGCCGGGTGGCTTTCAGGTCGGCGGTACGGGTCTTGGTCATCCCCTGAACCCGTACCGGGGCGCCGCCGCCGACGGTCAACCGGCCGATCCGCACCGGGCGCGCCACCGTACTCTTTATGCTCATGCCTGCGCTCCGATCGCGAATCACCTGGTCGCGCGGCCAGCCGGCCCTTACCGGCCGACAATTATCCGCAGCAGGTCGTTATAGGTGACGAAAACCGCCAGGGCCAGCACCAGGCCCAGCCCGATCATCTGGCCGACCTCGATGAAGCGCGGGCTGGGCTTGCGCCCGGAAATCCGCTCCAGCATGACCCCGAAGAGGTGGCCGCCGTCAAAAACCGGGAGCGGAAAGAGGTTGACCACCGCGAGGTTGACGCTCAGGAGGGCCAGGAAATAGAGGAAGTTGCTCCAGCCGAGCCGGAAAAAACGGGTACTCAACTGGGCGATGCCCAGCGGACCGGCCAGGTCGCGGCCGGACATCTTCCGGGTGAAGATCCGGCCCAGGTAATAGAAGATGTCGTGAACGACGCCGGCGGTGGCCTTGCCGGCCCGTCCCAGCGCCGCGAACAGACCGTATTTCTCACGCTGGATCTGGGGGCCGATGCCGACCAGGCCGATCCGCCGCGAACCCTGGCCGGCCTCGAGAGTTTCGGCCCGCGGCGTAACCCGGACCTGGAAGACCCGCCCGGCCCGGTCCACCTCCAGGCTGATCTCCCGGTCCGGATAACGATGGATCTCGCCGGAGAGCGAAGGCCAGTCCTTGACCGGCACCCCGGCCACCCGGATGATCCGGTCGCCGGCCTGGAGGCCGGCCTGGACGGCCGGGTAACCCGGCTCCA
>JAKJFK010000193.1 GCA_022704925.1 candidate division TA06 bacterium
TTGAAATGTCCGCGGGACGCGGGGGTGGCCGGTAGGAAGATTTCACCACCAGACGCGCCTTTCCAGATTCGAGATCCAGTTGTTCAATTCCAGGATCGTTTCGCGCATCAGGTCCAGGAGCAGCGTTACATCCAGGGTCTCCTCCGGCCGTTCGGAAAGACGCTTCAAAATCGGTTCGCAGTCCAATACGGCCGCCCGCGCCTCGCGGCAAAGCCGGATGTTCTCCCGGAGGAATTCCTGGTCGTACCCGAGGCAGTGCCCGCTGACGATCTTGGCCGGAATCAGGCTGGAATTGCGCTGCAGCCGGTCGATGTCGACCCCGGCCCGTTTCTCTTGGTAACGGCGCAGGCTGTATTCGTTGACCGCTGAGGCAAAGGAACGGGCGGCCTGGTAGGCCGGAATGCGGTCGGCGGCCTGGAGGTTGTCGGAATCATCAAAAACCATTTTTTTATTGTAGCACAAGAGGCGGCGGATGGAAACGTCCCGGCGGCCTTCCTGTGTTATAATTAATCAAAACAGTCACCCAATTTTGGCGCCAGCTCATAAAATGGCCTTTATTAAATTCCTTGGAACCGCCGGGGCCCGCTTCGTTATGATCGAGCAATTGAGGGCCTCGGGCGGCCTCTGGATTTCCAGCGGGGACCAGGCCCTCATCCTGGATCCCGGCCCCGGCTCCCTGGTCCGGGCCATCGAAAGCGTTCCCCGGCTTGATCCCGCCGCCCTCACCGGCGTGCTGCTCTCCCATAAACACCTGGACCATTCCGGGGATGTCAACGTGATGATCGAAGCCATGACTTCCGGCGGCTTCAAAAAAAAGGGCGCCCTCTTCGCCCCGGCCGACGCCTTCGACCCCGATCCGGTTATTTTACATTATCTGGCCGGTTTTCCGGAACGGGTTGAGCATCTGAAAGCCGGAGCGACCTACCAGCTTGGCGACATCGAATTCACCGCCGTGAAACGGCTCAATCACCCGGTTGAAACCTACGGCTTCAATTTCAGGTTCGGCAATGAGACCGTTTCCCTGATCAGCGACACCGGGTACTTCGAGGGGATTGAAGACGGCTTCACCGGGCGCACCCTGATCATCAACGTCGTGATGATCGAACCGCGGTCCGAGATCCGCCACCTTTCCCTTCCGGAAGCGGAAATGATCATCGGCCGGATTCGCCCGGAACGGGCCATCCTCACCCATTTCGGTCGCAACATACTGACACGCGGACCGGAACAACTGGCCCGGGAAATGAGCGACCGGCTGAAACTGGAGGTCCAGGCGGCCGTTGATGGACTGCTCCTGCAATTTTAACTTGACAATATTGCTGTCCCGGCATTAAAATTTCATGAGTTTGTGATTAAAATAACAAGAGATGACCAAAATGGACCCGGAAAAGATTGATTATCTTGAAAATTCCTTGAGCACTTACCTCGACCGGCTGGCTGGTAACGATCCGGTCCCGGGCGGCGGCAGCGCCGCGGCGCTCTCCCTTGGCCTGGGGGCCGCCCTCTTCTCCATGAGCGCCCGTTTCAGCCTGGGGCGCAAGAAGTTCGCCGGCTTCGAAGCCGAAGCCCGGCAAATACTGGAACGTTCGGAAAGCATCCGTCGGACCGCCTCGGAACTGGTGGAGGCCGACAGTCGGATCTATCTCGACTACCGGAAGGCGGCCGCCCGGCCCCGGGAAGACCCGCAGCGCGGGCCGGCCATGGCCAGGGCCGCCGGCGACGGAAACCAGCTCCTGCTCTCCATGATCGAACTGGCCGGCGCCCTGCTGGAATTGGCCGAACCCCTGGCCAGGAAAGGCAACCCTTACCTGATCAGCGACGTGGGCTGCGGAGTGGTCCTGGCCCGCGGCGCCTGGGAGTCGGCCCGTCTGAACATCCTGATCAATCTCGCCGGGCAACCGGACCTGCCCGGCGGAATGGAACTGCGCCGCGAGCTGGAAACGCTTACCGGCCGTCTTGACCGGCAGGCGCAGGCCATTCTCGAACTGGTCCGGGAAAAACTGGAGTAGCCAAAATGGCCCAACTGCTGGAAGGAAAGCTGATCGCCGAACGGTTGCGCAACGAGGCGGCCGCGGAAGCCGCCGAATTGAAAAAGTCGGGCGTGGTCCCGAAACTGGTGGCGGTCCAGGCCGGCGAAAACCCGGCCAGCGCCGTTTACCTCAAGAGCCAGAAGAACCAGTGCGCCAAGGTCGGCCTGGATTACGAACTGCGGACCTGCCCGGCCGACATCGGCCAGGCGGAACTGGCGGCCGAAATCGAACGGCTCAACCAGGACCGCTCCGTAAACGGAATCATACTCCAGATGCCGCTGCCCGGCCAGCTCGACGGCCGGAAACTCCAGGCGGCGATTCTCCCGGAAAAGGATGTCGAGGGGATCACCCCGGCCAACCTGGGCCGGCTGGTCTTGGCCAAGCCGCGCTTCGTGCCGTGTACGGCCGCCGGCGTCATGGAACTCCTGAAGTCCACCGGTGACAATCTCTATGGCAAGGAGGCGGTCGTGGTCGGCCACTCCGAAATCGTCGGCAAACCCCTGGCCCTGCTCCTGCTGGCCGAATTCGTCACCGTCAGCGTCTGCCACATCGCAACCGGGGAACGCGGCCACCTGGCCGATCACGTCGGCCGGGCCGAAATCCTGGTGGTGGCGGTGGGCAAGGCCGGCCTGATCAAGGGAGAATGGATCCAAAAGGGCGCCACCGTGATCGATGTCGGCATCAACCGGGTCGGGGACAAGCTGGTCGGCGACGTCGAGTTCGAGGCGGCCGCGGAACGGGCCGCCCGCATAACCCCGGTGCCGGGCGGCGTCGGTCCGCTCACGGTCGCCATGCTGATCAGAAACACGGTCTTGGCCGCCCGGGCCGCCCTTGGTTAAAACAGGAGGAAAAGATGGTCCTGACCGTCCAGAAATCGCGGGAAGACATATTGAAAAAACTCAAGGGGTACCGAAAGGTATTCCTTTCCGGCTGCCAGGCTTGCGCCGCCACCTGCCGCACCGGCGGCGAACCGGAATTGAAGGAAATGTCGGAATTCCTGGCCGAACACGGGATAGAAACCACCGGGTACACCGTACCGGACCGCGGCTGCCTGCTGCCCAAGATTAAAAAACAGCTCCGTGAAAAGCAGGCGGAGCTGGATGCCGCCGAGGCGATCCTGGTCCTTTGCTGCGGCCTCGGAAATCAGGTACTGACCGAGCTCACCAAGAAATGGGTCATCTCCGGAGCCGACACCCTCTTCCTGGGGCCGGAATGGAAGACCGAGCTCACCCCCCAGGGCCTGGTCAACCACTTCGAGGAAAAATGCAGCCTCTGCGGCGAGTGCATCCTGGACGAGCTGGGCGGCCTCTGCCCCCACACGCTCTGCGCCAAGGGCCTTCTCAACGGCCCCTGCGGCGGGACC
>JAKJFK010000194.1 GCA_022704925.1 candidate division TA06 bacterium
CGGAGATCGTCTCCCAGCTGCTCACGGCCCGGGCCTCGCTTAACCTGGGCGGCGACCGGCGCCGGGTAACCGTGCTCTTTGCCGACCTGCGCGGTTTCACCCGCCTTTCGGAGGGGCGGCCGCCCGAAGAGGTGGTGAGACTTCTCAACGAATTCCTCGGACTGGTCACCGAGGCGGTCTTCCGGAACCGGGGAACGCTGGACAAGTTCATCGGGGATTGCGCCATGGCGGTCTTCGGAGCGCCGCTGGACCTGGACGAACCGGAACTGGCCGCGGCCCGGACCGCCCTCGAGATACAGGCCGGCCTGGCTGAACTTGCTTCCCGATGGCAGACGGAACTTGGGATCGGGGTCGGCGTGGGAATCGGCATCAACACGGGTGAAGCGGTGGTGGGGAACATCGGGAGCCGGCGGCGCCTCGATTATACCGCCATCGGGGATGCCGTCAACGTGGCCCAGCGGTTGGAATCGATCGCCGGGCCGGGCGTCATTCTGCTCAGCGAGGCCACTTTCCAGGCCCTGGCCGGCAAAATCAGAGCCGAGGCCCAGGAACCGGTCCAGGTCAAGAACCGGGTTCAACCGGTAATCCCTTACCGGTTGATCGCCGTCGAGTAAAGCAAGGCCGAACCGGTTCAACGGCGGCCCGGTCCCGGGACAAAAAAAGCCGCGCCGGTTTCGGCGCGGCCCGGAAAACAAAATCCTCGCTGCCTTCAGATGGTGTACTTGCCCGGACGCTTGTCCGGTTTCATGACCATCGTGATCCCGGTCAGGACCGTCTGAAGCCGAAATGGCTTGGTGATGTAGTAATCGGCCCCGAACATGTACCCGGCCAGCAGTTGCTCGTCGGAACTCTCGCCGGTGAGCATGATGACCGGCAGGTTTCTGGTGAGCGGACTCTTCTTGATGACCTGAAGGGCGTGGATACCATCCAGCTTGGGCATCCGGATATCGAGGATAACCAGGTCCGGCTTCTCGTTCTTGATCTTTTCGAGGGCATCCTCTCCGTCCACCGCTGAAAAGACCGTGTGGCCGGCCGCCGTCAGTCCCTTCTGAAGTATCGTCCGGACATCTTCCTGGTCATCGGCGGCCACGATCCGGTAACCGACTCCGCCGGCCTCGACCTGTTTCTTTCCGAATAACATTTGGCCCCCTTATCTGGTTCGCGTTTCTATTCTATCACAACTGCCGGATTGACTTCCAAAAGAATCCGGCGGCGAAAATCCCTTCGGGCCTGGTTTTCTTTCAGAGATTCAGGCAGGGTGTCCGGCGGGCGAACGCCTCGATCCGGCGGCGCCGGGGCAGGCCGTCGGAGGCGGTGGCCGCCGAAAGGCTGAGCGCGGCGGCGGCATTGGCAAACTTCATGCAACCGGCCTGATCCAGGCCCTTGACCAGGCCGTAAAGGATGCCGGCGCAGAAGGCGTCGCCGGCCCCGACCGTGCTCCGGATGAATCCGGCCGGCAACTGGTGCGCCGGCTGAAAGAAGGCTTCGCCCTTACGGCTGAAGAGCCAGGCTCCCACTGCCATGTGAATGATCACCAGTTCCCTGACGCCGGCGTCGAAGAGGCGCCGGGCGGCCGCTGCGAAGCCCTCGCGCGGCCGTTTCGGGTCAAGCTCGAGGCCGGAGAGCGCCCCGGCCTCGAATTCGTTCAGAATCAGGTAATCGACCTCCGGCAGGGCCGGGCTGACCACCTGTCGGAAACGCGCCCGGTCCTGGTCGCTTACCACGTCCAGCGAGGTCTTGAGCCCGGCGGCCCGGGCCGAGTGAAAGACCCGGGCCATTCCGGTGCCGTGACGCGGATCGGAGGCGTCGAGTCCGTCCAGGAGCAGGGCGTAACCGACATGCAGGATCTCGGCCCGGATCCGCTTGAAATCGAAGTGTTCCGGCCCCAGCAGGCGGTTGGCCCCCCGGTTGTGAAAGAAGGTGCGCCGCCCGGTCTTCCGGTCGGTCATCACGTCGGTGTAGGCGGTGGGCAGGCGGTCGGTGCGGAAGATTCCGACCGGCCGGATCCGGTAACGCCGGATGTCGGCCATGATTCTTCTTGAATTCTCGTCGCGGCCGATGACGCCGACACCCTCCAGGGGAAGGTCCGGATCGATCCGGGCCAGGTCAACCAGGACGTTGTAAGGGGCGCCGCCGTTTCCGACGCTCTCCTCCAGGATGTTGGCCAGCCGCTCCTCGGCCGGGTAGGCGTCGATAATCTTGACGAAATCGAGCAGCCAGTTCCCCCCGCAGCAGATGCCGGCCCGTTTCCGCCGCCGTTCCGCTACCCGGGTCGGGCTCATTTTTCACCCGCCAGCCGCCGCACCCGGCGGTCGGTAAAAATATCGCCGGCATCAAAATTGGCCGATGAGAACTCGGAGACCACCGCACCCTTGGATCCGGCCCGGAACCAGTGGCGCGTGTTGGCCGGTATCGTGTATTGCAGGCCGGGTTTAAGGAGCACCCGGCGGCCGACCGTGAAGGCGGCCGGCCGGGGCTCGGAAAAAACGGCCGCCGGCCGTCCCGGCAAAAAAAGCTCCACCCTCCCCCACCGGCATCGGAAGGTCTCCTGCTTGCCGGGATCCTTCCCGCTCCGGGGCGGATGACGGTGCTCCGGACATACCTGGCCGGGCAGCAGAACCAGTTCCTTGGCGCAGTAACGATCAGTGCTCACGTAGACCAGCAGGAGCAGGCCGGTCCTTTCGAAATCACCCAGGCCGAAATCGGCCACTTCGATCGAACGGGCCTCGGCCGGAGTGATGATAATGCCAGCCCTTTCCAGGTAGACGCGCGCCAGTTTACGATAACCCGGAAGTTCGCTCTTCTTCATTTCAATCGCAATTTCTCAAGGGCGGCCCGGATGACCCTGGCCACTTCCCGGCCGAGCAGCTGATAACCCTCCGGCTTGAAATGAACCCCGTCATCAAGGAGATAGGCGGACTTGCCGGCCCGTTCGATAAGACCGAACAGGTCGTCCACCTCCAATCCGAATTCCCGGCAGGCCTCCAGAGCGGTCGCGTTGTAATGCTCCAGATCGGCCTCGAAGCGGTCGAAGCTTTTGTTCTGGTGGTGCAGTTTTTCGTCAACCGGGGTGCTGGTGGCCCAGATAACCGGTATCTTGTGGGCGACCAGGTGGGAGAAGATCTGGCGCAGGTTGTCGGCATACTGAAACCGGGGGATTCCGTTGCTGCTGGAACCAAAAGGCCTCTTGATGTCGTGCAAACCGCAGTTCAGATGGACCAGGTCGGCCGGGAACGTCTCGAGCCATTCCGGCAGATTTCTGAGGACATTGTCACTGTCCCCCCCGTTCTTCTCCGGCCCCAGGACTTCGGCCAGACCTTCCAGTTCCCGGCGGACAAAAGGTTCATAGCCCATCCGGATCGAATCCCCGATCAGAAGCACCCG
>JAKJFK010000195.1 GCA_022704925.1 candidate division TA06 bacterium
GGTCGTGGTTGCCCGGAGTCGTGTAGTAGGGGGCCTTGAGCCGTTTCATCTCCTCGGTCCAGACCGGGTAAAGGACGGCGGCCTGATCCTTGAAGGTGGCCGGATCGCCGCCGATGTTGACCTGGTCGCCGACGAAGAGGACCAGGTCCGGCTCCAGCCGGTTGGCGGTCGCGATGATCGGTCCCAGGGTGCCGAAGGGACTTCCCTTGCTCTTGGCTTCCGAGGCGCTGATCTGGGTGTCGCCGACCACCACCACCCGGACCAGGGTGTTCTTGGGGCGGGGCGGGACGACCTGGGCCGGCTCGATCCCGGCCGGCTTATCCGGACCCAGGTAGAGATCGTCAATATAGAAGGTGAAGTCGGCCGGATTGGCCTCGGCCTTGATCGGGCTGGTGGTGAGCCGCAGGATGTATTCACCGGCCGCCGGCAGGGCCTTGGCCATCTCCATTTCGGAGAAGACGCACTTGCCGTCCCGGTAGACCTCGAACTCCTTCTTCTCCAGGTCCAGCCGCATTGTCAGCCGCACCCAGGTCTCCGGCTTCAGCTGGCTGCTCTCGCCCGTGTAGGGGTTCGAGGCCCGCTCGTACATGCGCGGCCAACCGATGTTCTGTCCGCGGCTGCTGCGGAAGACGAAGCCGCTGCCGGCTTCGCCCGGCCCGCCCGGCCCGCCGGCGGCCACCATCTGGCCGCCCTTCTGGACCTCTAGGAGGGCCAGCTGGGGACTTCTGGGAATACGCAGGTAGGCATCCACCCAGACCTCCTTCCAGCCGGCATCCCACTCGAGAGTGCGCTGGAAGGCGCGGCCGGCCGCCGGAGTCGGGGCCACCCGGAGCGCCTTCTTGCCGGTGTGGCCGCTCCCCTCCTCCACGGTGACGAAGCTCTCGGCCGTCCAGCCGGCCTGGCCGGAGAGGGAGGCGCCGGCGGTCAGGGATTCGAAGTCCTCCTTGTAGGCACCGGCCCGGGCCTGGGTCGCGAAGGAGAGCGCCAGGGTCAGCAGCAGAAGCAGGCCGAGACCGGTATAAAACTTCGCGCGCTTAAATAAATTGAACATTCTGTCCTCCTTATCGAGTTGAGGTTCCGTCGGAACCGTTCAGTTTGACCACGTTGCGGACGCTGGGTTCCCAGGGAAGGTAGAGATACTTGTAATACTGGACGATCCGGTCCGGGTAAACGTCCCAGACCAGGTAGCCGTTGCGGTTCGGATAGTTGTAGAGACCGCCCAGGCTGGGGGCGGTGGAGTGCAGGGTCGGTCCGGACCGGGTGAAGGCGTTGGTCCAGTGCAGGTGGCCGGCCAGGAAGGCGACCGGGGGCCGTTCTTCAAGCAGCGCGGCTAACCGTTCGCCATTTTCAGTGATGTACCAGCGATGGGCCCCCTGCTCCCATTCGCGCCGGAGCGGCACATGGGCGAAGATGAAGGCCGACCGCCCGGCCGCCTTCAGCTCGTTTTCCAGCCAGTCGAGCTGTTCCGGGCTGATCGCTCCCATGTGCTGGGCGGCGGCCGTGTCCAGGCCGATGAAACGGAAACCCCGATGCTGGAAGGAGTAATAAAGCGGCTGGCCGATCAGGCGTTGGTAAAGGCCCGACTCCCGGCCGGCTTCGCCTTCCAGCTCGTGGTTGCCCCGGACGCAGCGGACCGGCACCTTCAGCCCGGCGGCCAGTTTCATGAAGCGCTCCAGGCCGCCGATGGCGCCTTCGTCGGCGATGTCCCCGGTGTGAATGACGAAATCGGCCCCCGCCAGGTTTATCTGCTCGATGACCCGGATCAGTTCCCCGGTGAAACTGCCGTCCGAGCGGAGGTGGGTATCGGAGATGTGGATGAACCGGAATAGGCGTCCGGACTCCGCCGCCGGGAAGAGTTCCAGGGACTCCTTTTTCGCCGCGTCCTTGCTCATGGTTTTGAAGGTTCGGGGGCGGGTTCCGGCGTCACGGTCAATTTCAGGTCGAGGGTAACCCGGCCGCCCTCCTCCCAGGTCCAGGGCCAGAGGTTGTGGTAACCGTTCAGGAAGCCCTGGTTCTCCTGGTAGCGCCAGTTATGGATGCCGGCCGCCTTTTCGCCCGTGCTGTTCGAAAAGTCCAGGGTGTAGCGGTATCCCCAGCCGGTCTTGAATTCGAAAATGTCGTAACCGCCGAAATTGTTCGGCCCGTACCGGGACGGTTCGATCGTCTGCCACTGGCCGTCGCCCCGGCGGTGGAGGCGCCCGCTTCCGTACCGGACGTTGTACCAGGGCGGTATGAAGGCGAAGTAGCCCCGGCCGGTTCCCTTCAGGTCCTTGAGCGTGTAACGGACCTGGAAGCCGTTTTCCAGCAGGCTGATTTCGGCCCGGGCGTCGGCGGCCCGGCTGACCGGCGTGACCACCAGCCGGTTGGCCTCGACGCCGATGGCCGCGTCTTCGTTGGCTTCGACCTGGTAGGTTACCAGCTGCCCCAGGTTCCAGTCCTTCCAGTAAAAGGTCGGAGAGCCGCCCTTTCGAGCCACCCGGACCTTGAAGTCGCCCCGGGCCAGGATCTGGGCCCCGGCCTCCACGGGCGCGGTCCGGAAGGGTTCGGCCAGGCGGCCGAACCGGGTGGAGACCGTCTCGACCGGGTCATCGCGGCCGAGGTTGAGGCGGTTGACCGTAAGCGAATCCGCCCTGACCTCGTAGAGGAGGAGGCCGATGTCGCCGAAGGAGGTGGCCGGTGCCGTGACGTGCAGGGTATAGAAGGCCGCCTCGGCGCCGAAGCGGTGGACATGGCCGGCGATGAAGGCGGCCACCCGGTACTTTTCCAGCAGGGGATAGAGCTGGTAGCGGCCGGTGGCGCCTCCGTGTTCGTTGACGGTGTTCCCGCCGCCCAGGGTGTCGGAGGCCGGGATGTGGGCGACCAGGATGATGCCCTTGCCCGTCCGTCCGGTTTCAAACTCCTTCTCCAGCCAGGCGAAGTCGGTGATCCGGCCCCGGTGCGAGGCCGCCTTTTCGCCTTCGCTGTAGAAGATGTCGTTGAGGCAGACGAACCGGAAGCCCTTGTGCTCAAAAGCGTAGCTGGCGGCCGGCCGGGCATATTTTTCGTAGTGGCCGAAGGAGGCGTCCTTCTGCATGTCGTTGTTGCCGGGCACCTCGTAAACCGGAGCCGCGAGACCACCGCGAAGTTCGGCGTACTTTTTCCAGTTCTCCTCGGCGTCGGCCGGCACGGCCAGATCGCCGGTGATCAGCACGAAATCCGGCTTGAGCCGGTTGGCGGTTTCGACCGCGGCGCTGAACTTCTGCTGGTAGGCGGAATTGGCGGCGCTGATATGGGGGTCGGAGATCTGGGCGAAGCGAAACAGCTCCTGCCCGGCCGCCGGCCCGGCCC
>JAKJFK010000196.1 GCA_022704925.1 candidate division TA06 bacterium
TGATGACGCAGAGGCCGGCCGCGCCCATCAGGAAGCCGCCGCTGTGTTCGGCGAAATCGGCCCGCCGGGAGAATTTTTCATAGACGGCCCGGATACCGGTCTCGCCGGCCAGACCGGACTTTTCCAGCTGTTCCTTCAGGAAGGCGCTGAAGTCCTCGGCTACCCCTTCGGCGGCCTTGAGGATGCAGTTGCCGGTGAAGCCGTCGGTGACCACGACGTCAAGGTCGGGACTGAAAATGTCGTGTCCTTCGACGTTCCCGGTGAAATTGATGTCCGATCGGCCCCGGAGTTTCTGGTAGGCCTCCCGGCAGAGTTCGGTTCCCTTGCCCTCCTCGGCGCCGACGTTGAGCAGGCCGACCCGGGGGGTCCGGGAGCCGAAGACCGCCTGGTGGAGAAGGTGGCCCATGACCGCGTATGAAACCAGGTGTTCGGCGCTGGTGGCGGTGTTGGCCCCGGCGTCCAGCATGATGGTGGCGCCGTTCATTTTTGGCAGGAAAATGGCGATGCCGGGCCGGTCCACGCCCGGTATCGTCCCCAGCATGGAAGTGGCCAGGGCTACGAAGCAGGCGGTATTGCCGCCGCTGACCGCGGCATCGACCTGACCCTCCTTGACCAGCCGGACGATCTTGAAAAGGGAGGAGTCGGGATTGCGCAGGAGTTCCCGGGTCACCTTTTCGCACATTGGGATGGCGACCGGGGCTTCCAGGTATTTAAACTGGGCCAGCTCCTGCTCAGACAGGCCGGTCCGCGGGCCGACCAGGGTGATTTCCAGGTCGGGGGCTTCATCCCGCGCCTTCCGGGCCCCGGCCAGCACTGCGGCCGGACCTTGCTCGCTGCCGGCCAGGTCCACCGCGATCCGGATCATGCCTTTTTCTCTTTTTTGGTCTTGACAATCAGCGCCGGTTTGCCCCGGTAGTACCCGCAGGACGGGCAGACCCGGTGCGAGAGGATCGGCTCGTTGCAGTTCGCGCAGAGGGTCGTCCCCCTGGCTTTGAGCCGGTTGGCGCTGCGCCTTTTGGCGCCGCGGGAATGGGAATGCTTGCGGAAAGGATTCGGCATCTTGAACCTCCTCGGATCAGGCTTTTTTAACGGCCAGTTTCGCCTTGAGGGCCCGCTCCACCGAAGGCGGGACAAAGTCCCGCAGGTCGGCGTTCATCCGGGCCAGTTCCTTAATCAGACTGGAGCTCAGAAAGAAAAACTTCTCCTGCGGCATCAGAAAGATCGTCTCCACCTTCGGCAGCAGCCGGCGGTTGGTCAGCAGCATCTGGAACTCGTAGTCGAAATCGGAGACCGCCCGTAAGCCCCGCAGGATGGTGAAGCAGCCCGTCTTTTCGAGATAATCAACCAGGAGCCCGCTGAAGGTGTCGGTCGCCACGCCCGGGATACCGGCGGCCGAGGTCCGGATCAGCTCCAGGCGTTCGGCGGCCGTGAAGATCGGTCTCTTCTCCGAATTATCCGCCACCGCCACGATCACCCGGGGAAAAAGGGCCCGGGCCCGCTGGATGACGTCCAGGTGGCCCAGGGTGATCGGGTCGAAACTGCCGGGATAGACTACGGTATCAACCATTCGGATAATATTTTACCATAGCCGCCGGGCGCTTCACAACCACCCTGTTTTTGCCGTCGGCGCGGCTTATGTCATAAAATATAAAATACGGCCGCGCGGTCGGTTCACCCGCCCGTTTTCGGCCGGTGCGTTGACCATGGAACCTCCGGGAGACCTCATGGCCGAACCCCTGCAAGAAAAACCCGTCTGGCAATTTTCCATCAGCGAACTGGAGTCGGCGCTGGGCAGCAGCAGCAAGTCCGGCCTGGATCCGGAAGCGGCGGCGCGGCGCCTCTCCGAGTACGGGCCCAACCAGCTGCAGGAGAAGGCGGCGGCCAGTCCCTGGCGGCTATTCTTCGCCCAGTTCCAGGATTTTATCATCTGGGTACTGATCGGCGCCGCCCTCGTCTCCGGCTTCCTGAAGGAGTGGGTGGATGCCCTGGCCATCCTGGGCATCGTGATTCTTAATTCGGTGCTCGGTTTTATCCAGGAGTACCGGGCCGAGAAGTCCCTGGCCGCCCTGAAGAGACTGGCCAGCCCGGTCGCCCGGGTCTGGCGGGGCGGCCGCTTCCAGAACCGGCCGGCCGCCGAGCTGGTGCCGGGGGATCTTATCGAGCTGGAGGCCGGCGATCACGTGCCGGCCGACGGCCGCATCGTTTATCACACCAACAACTTCAGCGTTCTGGAAGCCAGCCTGACCGGAGAGTCCACCCCGGTTCTGAAGACGAGCCTGGCCCTCGAGGAACCGGAGATTCCGCTGGCCGACCGGGCCAACCAGGTTTACCTGGGCACCTCGGTCAGCAGCGGCAAGGCCCGGGCGCTGGTGGTGGCCACCGGCATGTCGACCGAACTGGGCCGGATCGCCGGGCTTATCCAGACCATCAGCCACGAGACCACCCCGCTTCAGAAGAAGCTGGAGGAGTTCGGACGTTTCATCGTCTATATCTGTCTGGCGCTGGTGGTGCTGGTCTTCCTGCTTGAATGGTGGCGGGGCGGCAAACTGCTGGAGGTTTTTCTGACCGCGGTCAGCCTGGCGGTGGCGGCCATTCCGGAAGGCCTGCCGGCCGTGGTTACCATTGCCCTGGCCATGGGTGTCCAGCGCATGGTGCGGCGCCATGTCCTGATCCGGAAACTGCCGGCGGTGGAGACCCTCGGCTGCACCACGGTCATCTGCTCCGACAAGACCGGGACCCTTACCAGGAACGAGATGACCGTCCAGGTCGTCTATGCCGCCGGCCGCAGCCTGCAGGTGACCGGTACCGGCTACGAACCGGAGGGGGAATTCCGGTTCGGACCTGACCCGGTTGACCCGGCCGGCCAGCCGACTCTCGTCCGGGTCCTGGAGACCGGGGTCCTCTGCAACAGCGCGGTCCTTTCCCGGAGCGGCGACCGGGCGGCGATCATCGGCGATCCGACCGAGGGAGCCCTGCTGGTCTGCGCCGCCAAGGCCGGGATTTTAAAAGAACCGCTCGAAGCGGCGCGTCCCCTGGTCGAGGAGCTTCCCTTCGACTCCGAGCGGAAGTTGATGAGCATGATCCGCCGGGTTGACGGCCGGCTGGCCGCCTATGTCAAGGGGGCGCCGGACCTGCTGCTGGTCAACTGCAGCCGGATTGATGACGGCCAGCGCGTGCGCGACCTTACCGAGGCCGACCGGGAGGAGATCCAGCGGGTAAACCTGGGCCTGGCCGACCAAGCGATGCGGGTCCTGGCAGTCGCCTGGCGGCCGCTTGAGGCGATACCGGAGGAGTATTCCGCGGGCAC
>JAKJFK010000197.1 GCA_022704925.1 candidate division TA06 bacterium
GCCCGGGAGAAGGCGCCGGGATCGGAAGAGTCGACGAAGCGGACCTCGATCCCCAGCCGGGCCAGCGTGTAATGAAAGAGGTTGAAGGTGCCGCCGTAAAGGGCGTTGGTGGAAACGATGTTCTGGCCGGCGCCGGTTATGTTCAAGACCGCCAGGGTGATGGCCGCCTGTCCCGAGGCAACGGCCAGGGCGCTACTGCCTCCCTCCAGTTCGGCCAGCCTTTTTTCGAGTACCTCCGTGGTCGGATTGGTCAGCCGGGAATAGATGTTCCCGAATTCCTTGAGCGCGAAACGATCGGCCGCTTTCCGGGAGCTGGGGAAGACATAACTGGTGGTCTGGTAGATCGGAACCGCCCGGGCCCCGGTGGCCGGATCGGGCGATTGACCGGCGTGCAGGGCTTGCGTTTCCACCTCTGGCTGCTTTCCTTTTTTCATTTTGCGCCCTCCCCTGATTGACAGGCCTCTTCTTAAAACCGGCCGAGAGATAAATATCAGTAAAATGATAGTTGAAATTTAATTATACGCCACTCAATACCGGTTGTCAATCACTGGATTTCAGCGCTATTAAAAAAAAGTTGACAAAAGTTTAGCGGGTTGATAATATATTTCCATGAAACTTTCGACCAAGGGGCGTTATGCCCTGCGATTGATGCTGGAACTGGCCCAGGGGCAGTCGCGCCAGCCGATGCTGCTACGGGATATTGCCAGCCGCCAGCAGATTTCGCCCCGTTACCTGGAACAGCTGGTTCTCAACCTCAAGGCCGCCGGGCTGGTAAAAAGCGTGCGCGGCGCCCGCGGGGGGTTTCTGCTGGCCCGGCCGGCCGAAAAAATCAGCCTGCTCGACATCTACCAGGCCAGCGAAGGTTCCTCGGCCCTGGTGGAGTGCCTCGAGGATGCCGGCCTCTGCTCCCGCAGCCGGGAGTGCGCGAGCCGGGAAGTCTGGCTGGCCGTCAGGAATGCCATGGCCTCGACCCTGCAGAACTGGACGCTCAGCCAACTGCTTGATCAGCAGCGCGAAAAGAACCGGCCGGCGGAAGTAATGTATTACATCTGAACCGTAGTGCAGATATCTGAAGGAGCCACCCGGCCCTTTTGAAAAAGAGGATCCAACCATGGAAAGAGTCTATCTCGACTACGCGGCCACCACCCCGGTCCACCCGGAGGTGATCGAGGCCATGATCCCGTTCTTCCGGGAGAAGTTCGGCAACGCCTCCTCCCTTTATTCCTTCGGACAGGAGACGCGGGGCGCCCTGGAAGAGGTCCGGCAGCGCACGGCCGATTTCATCGGCGCCGCCCCCGAGGAGATCATCTTCACCTCGGGCGGCAGCGAGAGCAACAACATGGCGCTCAAGGGCATTGCCTGGACGGCCCGGGAACGGGGCGGCCGGATACTGGTGAGTGCCGTCGAACACCACGCGGTCAGCGAACCGGCCGCCTTTCTGAAGAAGCAGGGATTCGAGATGGTCCGGATCCCGGTGGATGGCCAGGGTGTCGTCGACCTGGATTTCATCCGGCGGGAGATTGACAAGAAACCGCTGCTGGTTTCGGTGATGCATGCCAACAATGAAATCGGAGTCGTCCAGCCGGTGGCCGAGATCGGACGCCTCTGCCGGGAACGGGAGGTTGTTTTTCATACCGACGCGGTCCAGACCGTCGGCCATCTCCCGGTTTCGGTGCGCGAGCTGAATGCCGACCTGCTCTCCTGTTCGGCCCACAAGCTTTACGGTCCGAAGGGCATCGGTTTTCTCTATGTCCGGCGCGGGATAAGACTCTCACCCCTGATTCACGGGGGTGACCAGGAACGGAGGCGCCGGGCCGGTACCGAGAACCTGCCGGCCATCGTCGGTTTGGGCAAGGCCCTCGAGATCGCCGGCCGGGAAATGGAAGCCGAGGGTGTGCGGCTGACCGGTTACCGGGACCGCCTGATCGACGGGCTCCTCAAAAAAGTTCCGGATTGCCGCCTCAACGGGGACCGGGATCGGCGCCTTCCGAACAATGTCAACATTTCTTTCGCCTACGTCGAAGGCGAATCGGTTCTCCTGAATCTCGATTTTGAAGGTATCGCGGTCTCCACCGGTTCGGCCTGCACCAGCAGCAGCCTGGAGGCTTCGGCGGTCCTGCTGGCCATCGGGGTCCCGGCCGAACTGGCGCACGGTTCCATCCGGATTACCATGGGCAAATGGACCACCGAAGCCGAGCTTGACCGGATCCTGGAAGCCCTGCCGCGGGTGGTGGCCAAGCTGCGGGCGATGTCCCCACTCTACCCGGGAGGCAAGAATGGCTGAAACGAAGACGCCCTATTCGGAAAAGGTGATGGACCATTTCCGCAATCCGCGCAATGTCGGCGTCATTGAAAATCCGTCGGGGGTCGGCAAGGTGGGCAATCCCGTCTGCGGGGATGTCATGGAGCTCTTCATCAAGGTGGAAGCGGGGATCATCACGGAGGCCCGTTTCCGCACCTTCGGCTGCGGCGCGGCCATCGCCACCAGCTCCATGATGACTGAAATGGTCAAGGGCAAGACCCTGGAAGAGGCCCTGGAGATATCCAACAAGGCGGTGGCCGAAGCCCTGGGCGGACTGCCGCCGGTCAAGATGCACTGCTCGGTGCTGGCCGAGGAGGCCCTGCAGGCGGCCATCGAGGATTACCGGAAACGCTCCGGAACCGTCTGATAACAAGGCCGCGCCCCCTGCCCTGCCAGGTTTCCATTACTTCGAAAACGGGGTTTCCATGTCATCACCGGCAAAAAAGATGGAACAGCTGTGCCGCCGGCTCAAGGAGACGGGCGGAGTCCTGGTCGCCTTTTCCGGCGGCGTTGACAGCACCTTTCTTTTAAAGGCGGCCCGGGAGGTGCTCGGGGAAAAGGTGCTCGCGGTCACCGCGGTTAGCGAAACCTACCCGGAGACGGAAAGGCGGGCCGCCCGCCGGCTGGCCCGAAGTTTCGGGGTTGAACACCTGGAAATCGGGACGGACGAATGGCGGGACCCGCATTTCCGGGCCAATCCGCCCAGCCGGTGCTACCACTGCAAGAAACATCTTTTCCGGGCCCTCGCCGGCCTGGCGTCCGAACGCGGGCTGGTGCTGGTTGACGCCACCAATTACAGCGACCGCCTTGATTACCGGCCCGGGGACCGGGCGGCCCGCCTTTACCGGGTGCGGCGGCCGCTCCTGGAGGCCGGGCTGACCAAGGATGACATCCGTCTGCTTTCAAGGCGGTTGAAACTTCCGACGGCCGACAAGCCGGCGGCCGCCTGCCTGGCCAGCCGGATACCTTATGGAACCGGTC
>JAKJFK010000019.1 GCA_022704925.1 candidate division TA06 bacterium
GGGCTGGCCGACCGCTTGTATGAAGGCAACCCGAACTTGACGCGGCCAGCCGGACCTTGAACGGCCTTATTTTCCGGCCATCAGGTTTAAAATCTCTTCGGCCGTTCCCTTTACCCCCGCGGCCGGTCCCCTGGCCTTGATGAAATCCTCGAGGTCCTGTCGCCCCGTCGCGATCACCTGGCCGTCACCTTTTTGACGGGCCGCTTTGACCGCTTTCCGGTAGGTTTTGAGCGCCTCTTTATCGCGCCCCGCGGCGAGGTTGATCAGCCCCCGGTTGAAGAAGATGACCCGGGCCGGTTCCTTGCTCAACCCGATCGCCCGGTCGGTATATTTCAGCGCGTGCCTGTAATCGCCGACCAGGAAATACAACCAGCCCAGCTCCCAGCAGATAATATATTCGTCGAATTCAGGCGGTTTCTTCTCCAGCGCCTTCCGGTACAAGGGGATGGCGTCGTCGTTCCGGCCCTGCTTGAGCAGGGCGAAGGCCCAGTTGGCGTATCCCATCCAATACTCCTCGCGGATTTCCAGCGCTCGTTTGGCCGCCTCGATGGCCGCCTCCGGCTGGCCGACGTGGGTCAGGGCGCAGGAGAGCGACGCCTGGTCCTCGGCATCCCTCGGCTTGACCCGGAGCAGATGCCGGTAGGCCTCCACCGCCTCCCGGTATCGGCCGAGCTCCATGCAGGCCGTGCCCAGGTTGTGCCAGGCGCTGGCGGAGTCGGGGTCGAGCTCGACCGCTTTCCGGCCGGCCGCCGCCGCCTTTTCGTACTGGCGGAGATAGATGTGGAGTCCGCTCAGGGTGGCGTAGAAATCGGCGTCATCGAGATTGAGGCGGATCGCCTGCTCGGCGACCTTGATCCCTTCCCCGTATCGGCCGAGTTTCATATAGGCGATGATCAGGTTGCGGTAGGCCAGGAGGAAATCCGGTTGAATCCGGATCGCCTTTTTGTAGGCCGCCAGGGCTTGCTTCTCCTGCTTGAGTTTGCCATAAACGTTCCCCTGGTTGTAGTGGGCTGCGGCAAATTCGGGGTTGAAGCACACCGCTTGTTTGTAGGCCGCCAGGGCTTTTTTATTCTGGCCCAACTCTTCATGGGTCAGCCCCAGGTTGTTATAAGCATCCGAGAGCACGCCGTAAGCGCCATCCAGGAGCTGGCGCGCCTTTTCTTTTTCCAAGGCGATGCGGACGGTCTGCTCGCCAACCCCTCCACGCCCTTTTTTCAGCGTTTTCATTTTTCAGTCCCCCGGTTTTTACGCGTTCGACTGCTTCTCCAGCCCGGCGGCATAATTCTTCGACCAGGCCAGCAGATCTTTGCCCCCGGCGATCAGCGGCGCCTTCCCGGCCGCCGCCTTGAGCCACTTCCGGCTCTTCGCCAGCGCGGCGAACCAGGTATCCCTATCCTGGAAAAACCGGCGGTTCAGCAGTTCCATGACCACCGCCGTCCAGATGATGGTGAATGTCTCGTTCTCCGTCTCCGGCCCGCCTCCGGCCGCCGCCAGGAGCTCCTCCCTGCCTATCCCGAGCTCCCAGGCCACCTCATCGTCGAAATCGAGGCCGCCCGCCTTCCGCTGCAGGGCGAGTATCTTGATGATCAGCGGATCGCCGCCCGGCGCTTTCCTCATGAGTGGAACGGCGGCGTTAGACGGCATAAACCGCCGAGCGGTTTTCTTAGCTGCTCGTTTAGCTGGCGGACGGCACGGAAAACAACAGGCTTTTTTCTTGCCATACATTTTGTGCGAGTCGGCCGCCAGTATGAACGAGACCTTATCCATTCCGTGCCAGCCGGCCGTCAGCATGACCGGGACCTTCCGGAGTTCCATCGCGCCGGTCTCCTTCTCCCCGGCCGCCCGTTTTTCGATCCCGACGTAACTGGCGAAGCTGGAGAGCAGGCCGTACTCCTTCGACAGCTTGACGACCTCCGGCTGCACCGTCTTCTTTTTCCGCCCTTCCTGGCGGGACCCTGTCTGGTCGCCGCCTTCCTCCAGGTCCCGGATGCGCTCCCGCGCCCAGAGGACCGGGATGGCGTTGCCCTCCGCCTTGACCGTCTCGACCGGGAGCGTCCATTCCTGCGCGGCGCCGTTCACTCGTCCCCTGAGGGTTATCCGTTCCAGCCGGTCCGGGTTGCCAGCGACCTTTACGAAAATCGCGCCGGTCCGCCCCGGGAAGAAGACCATTTCCGCCGGCGCCTGGCGGCTTTCCATCCGGCCGGTCTCGACGACGGCGGCCTCGAGATAATCCCCGAATGTCTTGCCGAAGAGATTGAGCATCTTCGGCTCGATCCGCTCCCCCGGATGGACGAATTCGGCCAGGCCGCCCCCGGCCAGGGCCAGCCGTTTCAGCAGGAACTCGTTCGGCCCGTACCCGATGCCGATGGCGGAGAACTTAATCCTTTCCGCGTTCTTCCCGACCAGCTCCGCCAACCGCTCCTCGTTTCCGACCTGGCCGTCGGTGATGAGAATGACGAAGCGCTTGCGCCCTTCCCCGGCCGCTCCCCGGCAGGCGTGTTCCAGCGGGGCGTACATCTCGGTGCCGCCCAGATCGGCCTCCGTGTTGGAAACGTATTTCAGCGCCTGGTCGAGGCTTTGGTCGCCGTATTCGATCGGCCTGTCGAAGAGGTGCGCAAAGGAGGAGCCGAACCGGTATATGTTGAAGTAAGACCCGGCGTCCATGGATTTCAGGCAGATCTCGAGCGCCTTCTTCGCCTCGGCGATCGAACTGCCGCTCATCGAGCCGGAGCAGTCGAGAATGAAGATGATCTCGCTCCCGCTCGCCGGGCCGCCCGGGGCATCTTCCGCCTCCGCCAGCGTGAAATCAACCAGGATAAAATCGCCGCAACGGTAGGCCCGGTTGGAGAACCCCGCCTGCCTCCGCATCACCAGCACGAAATCGCGGTCCAGCTTGACCGACTCGACGCCGAAGGCCACCTTTGCCGATTCGCCCTCCATCCCGACGCTGATCGGGTGGCTCGGCGATTCGATCGCTTCCAGGCCGCCGCGGTTACCGATCTCGAGGCTTATCGAGATTCCGTACGGGACGTCGAGCGCGTAGCGGGGGTTGACCAGGTCGTTCACCGGGATGCCCGCTTCATCCGGCTGGTCGGCCGGGAGATAGCGCGGCGAGATGGTGGTCGGCAGCACGAAACGGATTTCGCGGCCGTCCGCGTCCAGGGTCTCGACGTACTCGGTCTCCACCACCACCTCGGTCTCCGGTTTCACGTTCCCGACCGAGAGGGTGAAGATGTTCGGCCGTTCCTGGTCCAGCAGGAAGCCGCCGTCTCCTTCGGCGAGGGCCCGGTCATACTTTTCGAAGGCCTCGTCGCGCGCCTCGACCGAGCCGACGATCGTTTTTTCGCCGACCCGGATGGTGAAGCCGCAGACGGCCGCCGCCTCCGGCAGCGGGAACTTGTAAACCGCCTCGATGGCCTTCTTCTCGCGGTTGACGAACCGCTGGCAGACGCGGATGCGGGCGGTGCGCCCGGTAATGGTGCCGGTCGCCTTTACCCCGACCAGCGGGATCGGCTTCTGTCCGGTCGAAAAAAGCCCGCACTCAAGTAATTCGCGCATCACTCCTCCTTTTTGTTTAACATCAGCCTGGCCGCCCGGACGATCCGGCGGATGGCGGCGCCGTCCGTTTCTTCCCGTTCCCGGTCCACCTGGAGCTCAACGCCGGGCGCGATGAGATAACCGACCCGGACGTTCCGGGGAATGGCCTCCTCCATCGGCACGGCCTTCTCCGCGGCCGCCAGCGACTTGATGGCCGCGATGCGCGTCCCTTTTTCCTGCAGGGCGCGGATCTCCTTCAGTTTATCCAGGTGGCTGTCGAAATAGAAACCGCCCCGCCCCCGGCCCGCCGGCGGCTCGATCAGCCCCTCCTGGACGTAATACCTTATGGTTCTCAGGGAATACCCGCTTTTTTCGGAGAGCTGGTAGATCGTGTATTTCTTCATTTTCATGCCACTATATTAACACTTAACTGTCGTTTTGTCAAGTGGGGTTTAATACTTGATAAATAAAGGATTTATGCGTTCTGCTCCCTCGGCCTTTTTTCCCCTTCGGCCGCGATTTTACTGTCATAAAAAACCGCCGGCGCCGGGAGGAGCCGCCGGGGGCGTTTTCGGAGCAACCCGGCCAGGGACGGTTCAGGAAACGCCGGGGCCCGGCTCCCATCCGCCCCGGTCTCTTTAGTTGACAAATTTTAAAGAAAATAGTATAATTGTAAACAGAGGATATGAAGCCATGAAGAACAACGGACTGCGGCAAATGCGCCTCGCGCGCGGCCTCTCCCTGGCCGGCCTGGCCGAGGAGCTGGGCGGCCTGGTCACGCGCCAGGCCCTCCACAACTATGAGCGGGGGCTCTCCCGGCCCTCCCCGGAGGTCGCGCGGCGCCTGACCCGCGTCTTCGGCCTGGACCCCTCTCTTTTGAACGGCCGCCGGGAACGGCCGATCCACTGCGTGCCGGCCGGGTACCGCCATTACGCGGGAATCACCCAAAAGGAGAAGAAGCGGATCGAGGCGGCCATGCTGCAGGCCCTCGAGGCGCGCCTCCGCGTCCAGTATCTTCTTTACCCGGCCGCCGGCGGCCGGATGCCGCCGGCCATCTCCGTCCGGGACGCCGTCCAGGCCGAGGCGGCCGCGGCCGAAATCCGGCGCCGGTGGGACCTGGGGCGCGGCCCCATCGCCAGCATGACCGGGCTGCTCGAGGAAAAGTTCATCCACGTGATCGAGATGGAGACCGACGATCGTTTTGACGGGGTGGCGGTCACGATCCGCGACGCAAAGGAAAAAAGCGTCGGGGCGGCGGTCGTCAACCGGGTCGGCGTCTGCGGGGAAAGGGAACGGCTCAGCCTTAGCCACGAACTCGGCCACCTCGTGCTGGATGTGCGCGGCGGCGACGAGGAGCGGACGGTCTTCCGCTTCGCCGGGGCCTTTCTCGCGCCGGCCGAGGCGCTTTACGCCAGGCTGGGCCGGAAACGCTCCTGCCTCCAGGCCGAGGAACTGCTCATCCTAAAGCGCCACTTTGGAATCAGCCTCCAGGCCCTCTTGTTCCGCCTCTACCACCTGGACATCATCAACCGGTCTTATTTCGACTGGTGGTACCGGGAACTCAGCGCCCTGGGCTGGCGGAAACGCGAGCCGGAAGAAATCCCCCGGGAGCGGCCCCAGTGGCTGCGCCAGGCGGTCTTGCACGCCGTTTCGGAAGGCCTGCTCACCGGCCGCGACATCCGCCGGATCTTCGCCGCCTCCCCGGAACGGGAGACGGTCTCCGGCTTCCTCGACCGGGCCGCCTTCAAAAAACAGGGACGCGCGGAACGCCGCCGCCGCATCCTCGAGGCGACGGGCGGCCGGCTTCAACCATAAGGAGGGCCTGATGGGAACCTGGACATACCTGAGCCCGACCTGTATGCCAACGGCTTCGCATTGAACCGGGGCCGCTGAAGCGCCCTTAAATTTCATGATTTCAAGGAGCTGAAAAATGGACCAGGAAAAGGCAATCGCATTATTGAACCAGGCAGGCAAAAAGGCCTATCTTGAGGAGAAATTTGAAGAGGCGCTGGCGTCCTGTGAAAAGACGCTTGAACTGGATCCCGACGATATCGAGGCCTTGTATAATAAAGGGCTTGTGCTTTGCCGGCTCGATCGGTTTCATGAGGCGCTGGAGGTCTGCGATAAGGCATCCAGGTTGCGTCCTGATAAGGGCATCATTTTTATTGTCAAGGGGTTTGCGCTCGACAGTCTGGAACGGTTTAACGAGGCTTTGGCCGCCTATGAGAAGGCGCTCGAGCTGGATCCGGAGGATGCCGATACCTGGGAGAAGAAAGGAAACGCGCTTTACAATCTGGGCCGGTTTAAGGAGACGCTGGCCGCCTACGAAAAGACGCTCGAGCTGAACCCTAAGCAGGTCAATGCCTGGCGTAAGAAAGGTGATGCGCTTTACAATCTGGACCGGCTTAATGAGTCGCTGGCCGCTTGGGATACGGCGCTCGAACTGGATCCGAAGGATGATGCGATCTGGTATAACAAGGGATGTTTATTTGGCCGGCTCGGCCGGTTCAACGAGGCCCTGGCGGCCCTTGAAAAGTCGATTCAGCTGAATCCGAAGGATGCCGATGCTTGGAGGAAAAAGGGGGTCGTGCTTTGTGATCTGGGCCGTTTTAAAGAGGCCCTGGCGGCCTGCAACAAGGCGATCAAACTGGATTCGGAAAATATTTTGACCTGGGTTATCAAGGGGGCCATCCTTGAAAATCTCGGCCGGTTTAAGGAGTCGCTGGCCGCCTGGAATAAGGCGCTCGAACTGGACCCGGAGCAGGCCAATAGCTGGAAGAATAAAGGTGATGCGCTTTACAATCTGGACCGGTTTAAAGCGGCCCTGGCCGCTTGGGAGAAGTCACTCGATCTGGATCCGAAGCAGGCCGATACCTGGAAGAAGAAAGGGGACGCGCTTTACAATCTGGGCCGGTTTAATGAGTCGTTGGCGGCCTACGAGAAGGCGCTTAAGCTGGATCCAAAAAATGGCGCGGCCTGGCATAGCAAAGGACTTGTGCTTCATGAGCTTGGCCGGTTTAAGGCGGCGCTGGCCGCCTATGAGAAGGCGCTCGAGCTGGATCCGAAGCATGCCGATACCTGGTACCAGAAAGGATATCTGCTTTACAGCCGCCGCCGGTTTAAGGAAGCGCTGACGGCCTATGAGAAGGTAGTAAAGTTGAATCCAAAGGATGCCGCGGCCTGGAACAACAAGGGGCGCCTGCTTGGCCGGAGCGGCCGGTTAAAGGCGGCCCTGGCGGCCTTTGAACGGTCGCTTGAACTTGATCCGAAAGACGAGGATGTTTGGCACAGCAAGGGGCGGGCGCTTTATGGGCTCGGTCGGTTCAAGGAGGCGCTGCCGATTTTTGAAAAGGCTCTTAAATTGAACCCAAAGAACGTTCACGCCTGGCACAACAAAGTGCTTACGCTGGAAAAACTCGGCCGGTTCAAGGATGCGCGGGTGGTGCGCGAGCAGGCCAGCCGGAAGGGCTTCTCTTTTTAAGCGTTGTCGGGGTGGGGGCGGCATATCAACGGAGGCTCAAATGAGAAAAGCGACCAGGCAGGAACAGGAAGCGATGGAAGGGACATCCATAGGGCTGATGTCGAAAAAAGAGCCGGATTTATTGCGGGCGCCTCGGAAGAGACAAAAAAGGAAGAAGCCGGCCGGGCGGAATTCGGGAAAGCGATAACGAATTCAAAAAACAGGGACGCGCGGAACGCCGCCGCCGCATCCTCGAGGCGACGGGCGGCCGGCTTCAACCACAAGGAGGGCCTGATGGGAACCTGGACATACCTGAGCCCGTTCAGCCTTGGCTACAAGCTATCCGACGATTTTCTTACTCCGTACGCGCCGCCGCTCTGGTTCGCCCTCTTCTCCTCCGCCGACGTCTTTATCGACCAGGACCAGGAGGGGGATTTTTTTGCCAGCGTCGAGACAAGCGCCGGGAAGGCGCGGGGCCGGGTAAGGAAGATACTGCGGCGGATAAGAGGCGACGCCTATGCCGAGACCCTGCTCGCCCCCCTGCGTTTTTTTGAGCTGGCGTTGTCGGGGGCGGCGGCCGGCGAAACCGTGCAATTCGACCTCTTGGAGTGGGGGGATGATTTTTCGCTCGCCGAGGCAAGGCAACACGTCGAAGGGTTAACCGAATACATGACGCCTTTCGACGATTTCATTCAAGGTCTTTCCCCTTTCGCCAGGCTCCTGAAGCTGCTTTCCGGGCGTTTCTGCCTGGGCAGCCTCGAGAAGGACAAAAGGGCCCTGGAAGGAATCACCCAAAACCTGGAAGATGAGGCCGGCATGAAAATGAGCCTCGCCGAATACGCCTTCGGTTACCTGGCCGGATTCCCGGTTACCGACGACTCCCCGGAGGGAAAGAGGTATTACGCCTGGGTCGAGGCGAACCGGCCTCTCTGGGAGGGCGGGAGCGGCGTGAAGGGGCCGCAGGTACCCCCGGCCGAAGAAGCGGTCGGGGAACCGGTTGCGGAGGCCGGGCCGGCGGAAGAAGCGCCCCCGGAAAAGGAACGGAACGGCCTGGTCCGGGAATATTACGATAGTGACGGGCCGGCATATTGCAGCGGGAGAGGCCGGCTCGCCTCGGTCTCGCGCTACAAGGACGGCCGGCTGCACGGTCTCTGCAAGCGTTACGAGTACCTCGGTAAAAAGCGCCTTCTCGTAAGCCAGCTGCGCTATAAAAACGGACGGCTGGACGGCTTGTGCAAATATTATGTCGAGGGAGAACTGGTCCGGTCGTCGCACTTCAGGAACGGCCGCTTGAACGGCATCGTCAAGAATTTCGGGTCCGAGTACCTCTTTAAAAACGGCAAAATAGTCAAGACCCTTTACTCCCCCTGCCAGAAGGAGTAGAGGTGGGCCTGCTTCAGGAAGAAGCGGACCCTGACCTTCCGGCCGGCCAGGGCCGACAGGTTCCGATTTCCCGCCCAGGTTAATTCTCCGGCGGTCGTGTCGGCCGCGACCGGCCGGCACTCCTTCCTTCCGTAGCCGGGGATGACCCGGCCCGATTCGTCCAGGACCTCGGCGGCGACCGCTCCGCCGGCGGCGGCCGCGTTGACCTTCAGGCGCGGCCCGGACACCGTCACCGGCCGGGTGAGCAGTTCACCCTCCTTCTCGCCGGCGTCCAGCGAAACGAACCCGTCCCGCCGGAGTTTGGCGATCCCGATCGAGGTCTCGCCCCACTCGTGGTGCTGCTTCTGCCAGCCGCCGTAGTAGAACCAGAGCTCCTCGCCGACCAGCACCGGCTCGCTGGCGGTCAGGACCATGCCGGCGTCCCAGCCGCCGGCGGCCCCGCAGGGTATGAAGGAGGTCCGGTCGAAGCAGCGCTGCCAGTCCGCCCCGTCGTTGCTGTAGGCCAGCTGGATATCGATGGACTGACCGGTCATGATCCGCAGCAGCCCGACGTAGAGCCCCTCGTACCGGAAGGCGCTCATGCCGTAGGTCTGCTGGTTGGCCGCGTCCAGCCGGTCCGGGATGATGGCCGCCCGGTAGTTGGTCCAGTTGATGAAATCCTTGCTTTCGGCCCGGGCCACGATGCGTCGGTCGCTGATTCTCCGGCAGTTGCGCAGCGTCCGGGTTTCAAGTGTGACCTGCTGTAGCGTCGTGTCCAGGAAGTAGGCCTCGGCCAGGATGGTGTCCTTTTCCTGGGTTGGCTTTTTGCGGCCGACCAGGAAGAATTCGGCCGGCTTCTCCATCTCGACCGGCCTGGCCGGGTCGGCCGCCTCCGTCAGCAGCTGGTAAAGCTTGAAGTGGGCGATGTAGCGGCGCTCGACCGGGTCCCAGGTGGCGTCCGTCACGTCGCTGGCGACCAGGACCGGGTTGCCGGGGTAGGGCGTCCAGCGGATGCCGTCCGGCGAAAAGGCCACGCACCCGCCCATGTACTGGCCCGGTTCATAGTAGCGGACCCCGAAGTCCCAGAAGAGCATCTTGTAGCGCCGGTTCGGGTCGGGTTCGTCCGGGTCGACGCTGATGGTCGGCGAGCAGGCCATGGTGGCGCCCGGCCGGCCGCAGTTGATCAGGACGATGTTGTTTCCCTTGACTTCCTCCTCGGTAAATTCGCCCCGCTTGAGCCGGTTGTACTCGATGAGGTCCAGGGCCGGCTTCTCCCAGTGGATGCCGTCTTTGGAGGTGGCGTAGCAGACCCAGTAAAGTTTTCCGCTGCGGGGATAGACCTGGTACCAGATCTTGAAGAGGTCGCCCTCCTTGCGCACCGTCCCGTAAACGTGGACGATCCCGATGCCGGCCTTCCGGTCGCTCACCTCCCAGGGCTTGTCGGCCTTGAGGACCGGGTTGCCCGCGTGCTTGACGGCCGGATGCATCACCCGGGTGAGTTCCTTCATCTCCTCGACGTACCGGTCGTCGAAGAACAAAACCCGTTCCCCTTTTTTCATGTCGATTCCCTTCTTGTTCTCCTGGGCGGCCGCCGGCGGCTGGCCCGCCAGCCAGAAGAGGCCGAGCATTGACAGCATCCAGGCGGTTAATTGCAACCCTTTGTGGTTATTCTTCATCTTTCCTCCGCCGGCGCCCGGGTCGGCCTATTGATGAATGAGAAGAGGCCATTCTTGATTTTCAGGCAAAAACGGTCGGTTTCAAGTATAACACACGGATTGACCGGCAGAAAAAGAGGCGTCGCTTGAACCGGCCGTCCATGTTAAAATAGGGGCAGGATATCCCGGCTGGTGCCGGCCACCTTAGCCGCCGCCCCCCGTTCAGGTCGGGCGCCGGCCGCCCAGGGAGGAAGCAAAATGGGAAAGATTCGGATGGCTGGGGCTTTTATTCTGGCCGCCCTGACGGTTCTGGCCGGTTCGATTGAATCCGTTCAGTGCGAAACGATTTCCACCATCCCCCTGGCCTACATCATCCTGGATGCCTCCGACGTCGAGTTCCTGAACCCGTTACTGCGCCCTACCGATATCGTCGCCGTCCGGCCGGAAAACCTGGCCCTGCTGGACGGGGTGACCGTTGGCCGGAAACTGCTCCTGATCGGGCCGAAGCATGAGAAGACACCGGAGGTCAGGTGGCAGGCCATGAAGGATGACGAGATGGCGGCGCTCCTGGCCCAGGCCCGGCGTCACGGCGTCACGATGCTCGGCTATAACCTTGAGAATTCTTTTCATGCCGAGAAGCTGGTCGAACGGGAGCGCCAGGTTGCCGGGTTGGCCCGGGCGGCCGGCCTGGTTTACGTTTTCGGACCTTTAATGGGCCGCCTGATGGAAACCGGGGGAGAGGCGGTGGCCGGCGGGGCGGACGTGGTTGTCGTTCAGACGCAGGCCTTGCAGAAATCGTCCGGTTTTGAGGTCCAGAAGGTCCTCGATGTTGTGAGGCGTCTCCGGAAAGCCAACCCGGATGTCAAGGTGCATGTTCAGATCATGCTGAGGTATCGGCAGGACCGCGAGAATGGCCCCCTGATCCCGGTTGACAAGGTTATTGAGCACATTGGCCTGATCGCCGGCGAGGCGGAGGCCGTCTGGTTGTTTTCCGGCCCCCAGACGACCTCCCGGTTCCGCGAGGTCTTCTCCAAATTGAGACAAGCCGCCCCGGTTGTCCCGCCGCCGGCCGGGGAAAGGAGCTCTCCGCCGCCGGCCCCGCCGAAGAGCGACCCGGCGGCCGCCGCCCCGGCTACTTCCTCCGGACCGGGGACGAAGGCGGGTAATAATGTCATGCCGCCCGTTCCCAGGAACGCCAGGTTCACGACGGGGGCCTGGGTGCCGTTCGCGCGCCTGGGCGGACAGACTGCCGGGGACACCTCCCCCCACCTGGCCAGGATTCTGGATGAGGCCGTCGTAAATGAAGAGCAGAGGCGTGCGATCCAGGCGGCCTATCAAGCCGGGGCCAACCCGGCCGCCTGGCAGGCGATGGCCGCCGTTTTGACCGGCGAACAGCTGGACCGGATCGGACGCCGTCAGCCTCAGGCCGCGATCATCAATCACGCGCTGGTCTTTGCCGTCGAAGCCCAGACGCTCAAGCGCCATCCCGACGCGGCCGAACGTATCAAGAGCATGGTGGAACGGATCAACGCTTCTTTCGAGGCCGGGGGCATCCGGCGCCGTTTCTCGGTGGCCGGGGTGCGCACCTATGACAAGCAGGAGAAGACCGGCGTCCGGCAGCCGGCGAATTCCGGCGGCCTGAGTCTCCCGGCCGATTACGAGACGCACCCGCACGACTACATCCTGGTGGCGATGGACGAGAACGCCCCGGGCGCCAACTGGCCGTGCCCCTGGTGCTCATCCGTCGAGGTCCACGGGGCCAGGGGCGATTCCGGCACCGGAAAGGACATGTTCGTCGAGCGCTCGGCCCTGGTTCTCTGCCATGAGCTGGGCCACATGCTCGGATTGCCCGATTTCTACGCGCTCGGAATCGAGGCGAAGGACAACGCCGTCAACCATGAGCCGATTCCTTCCGACAACTACGGCCAGGTACGCGGCACGATGATGGATGACCTGGGTCCCTTTCACGCCTGGGACGCGGAGATTATCAACCGGGAGATCGCAACGCTGCCGGTCGTCAATCACTCCTGGATCGACTACCAGCCGCGCGATTCCGTGCTGCAGGTTCTTGGCAAAGACGGGGCCCCCCTGCGCCAGGCCGAGGTGAAAGTCTACCGGTCCCGGCGCACCAACTACTACCGCCAGGCGCTCGACGGGACGCCCCGGCACCAGGGCAAGACGGACGACGCGGGAAAACTATCGCTCGGCCCGAATCTTCTCGGGGCCGATCCGTTTCAGGCCCTCTGCTTCTTTCTGGTGGAGATCCGGCAGGGAGAGCGTGTCGATTACCGGTGGTTCAGCTTCATCGAAGTGAACTTCTCCTTCTGGCGGGGCACCCCGATCACCCTTCAGTCCCGTCTTTGAAGGGAAGCCCGGTTCGGTGGCCGGGCCGGCTGTGTTACAATAAAAACATGGATAATCGGTTGCCGGAGGTTGATTTCTGCGGTTTGAGGATATCCCGGCTGGTGCTGGGCGCCAACCCGTTCGGCGGTTACAGCCACCAGAGCCCGGAACGGGACCGGGCGATGGTTGATTACTATACGGTTGCCCGGATCAAGGAGACCTGGCGCCGGGCCGAGGCGGCCGGCATCACCGCGATGGTGACCAACAATGAGACCCCCCACGTGGTTCAGGCGGTCCGCGAATACCGGGCGGAAGGCGGCAAGCTCCAGTGGATCGCCCAGCTCAACGGCCGGGATACCGAGGCCATGCTCCAGTCGATCGACAAGGCGGTGGCCATTGGCTGCCGGGCCCTCTATTTTCACGGCGGAGTCATGGACCGCGTCTACTCCGCGCGGGATGAGTCGGCGCTGCGGACCTGGTGCGCCCACGCCCGTTCGCACGGCGTACCGGTGGGCGTGGCCGGCCATGCGCCCGAGGTGCATCGCTGGGTAGCCGGTCTCGACCTGGTTGACTTCCACGCCGTCTGTTTCTTCAACTGCGGCAGCCTGCATGACGGCAATGGCGACAAGTTCAGCCTGGACGACATCGGTCCGGCGGTCGAGTGCATACGGGCGATCAAGAAACCCTGCATCGGCTACAAGATCATGGGCGCCGGGCGTATGGACCCCAGGATGTCGTTCGAATATGCCCTGCGCCACATCAAGCCGGGCGACGTGGTGAATGTCGGAATGTTCCGCGGCGACCGCGACGACATGGTCGAGGAGAACGTGGCCCTGGTGCGGGAAATATTACTGCGGTAGGTGCCCGGAATCCCCGCGTGTCCGTCTCCGAAGGTCGTAGGCGGGAATCCGTAAAAGCATGTCATTCCCGCGGATAGTTGGCGGGAATCCAGGTTTTTTCTTTGCGGGTCTGTCAGGCGGTCTGGATCCCCGACGACCACATTCGGGGATGACGGGCAAAAAACGGCGGTTTTGTCTGCAATCGGCCACCTTTGGGCGGCTTACGATTCCGCCGCCCCCACCTCTTGAGAATCGAGAATCGAGAATAGACCGAATCGAAAATCTTTAGTCTTAGCGGGCATCAATTTTCGACTTTCGATTTTCGATTCTCTGCAAAATTTTGCCCGCAAAATTTTGCGGGGATTTGGCGCCGCTCGGCTCCCACTGCGCCTCAGCCTGCCTACGCTAAAGCTACGGTAGGTAAAGTCGGCCTTTATCCGCCGAAGCCTGTTTTTCAAGCGTAGGTGGAACCCGCTGGTTTGTCTGAATAAGATTCAGAAACAATAATCGCCATGAAGCAGAGCGAAGCACGCTTCATGGCCGTGAAGTGTGTTCCGAGCTTGCCGAGGGACTCTACTTCACGGCTCTCTTCAAATCCCTCACCCTCCAAGCGCAAAAACGCGCCTCGTTTTTCGAGGCGCTGCGGAGGGTGAGGGATTTGAACCCCCAAGGCTCCTTTCGGAGCCGGCGGATTTCAAGTCCGCTGACTTACCGTTAGCCTAACCCTCCAGCGATATTTTACCATTGAAGGCCGGCGGCCGGTTAATCGGGCCGGCGGTGATTGACTTGAAAAGACGGGGCGAATGATTGCGCGGGTTGGATGGAAACTCCGGGCCGGGGTTCCCGGCCGCTAAAATTGCGGCGGGGGAAGGTCTTCCTTCTTGTTGCCCGCCTCCAGCATCACGCAGAGGCCGTGGATCACCTTAATGCCGTTTTGGTGGCAGAATTCGATGGCCTTCTCGCTCTCGGCGCCGGGCTGCAGCCAGACCCGCCTGATGCCCAGCTGCCGGCACTCCTCCAGCAGGATCTCGGTGACCGGCGGCGGGGTAACGAGGTCAACCACGTCAATCCTGAAGGGGATGTCGCTGATCCGCTTGTAGCAGGGGCGCCCCTCGACCTCGTCCAGGTTCGGGTTCACCGGGTAGACCTCGTACCCCCTGGCCAGCAGGTCCTTCAGGATCAGGTAGGCGTAGCGGGTCTTCTCCCGGAAGGAGCCCACCACGGCGAAGTTTTTTTGCCCCAGGAATTCTTTTACCAGGCTTGGCATGCTTTCCCTCCCCGGTTTCGATTCTTCCGGACCGCCGCTTATCTTTTACCACGGATTGATAAAAATTTCCACCAGAAATGGTATATTCTATCGGTACTCTCCCTGAACGCGGGTCAAATTTCAAGTCATGATGCCGAACCGAAAAGAAACGCCGCCGGCGATCCAGCGGATCGACCTGGAAGGCATCGAGATCGAGATTTCGCGCAAGCGGATCCGGAACCTTTATCTGCGCGTGGATTCGCCGCTGGGCCGGGTGCGCATCTCGGCCCCGGCGCGGATGAGCCTGGAGCATGTCCGCGCC
>JAKJFK010000198.1 GCA_022704925.1 candidate division TA06 bacterium
GCCGGTTGCGGTTCGGACCGGCCGCTGCTTCCCGCGAGCAGGATGACCGCCAGGGCGGCCGCCGATAACGGTCCGGCCTTTCTCCCGGACCGGCCTGCGATTTTTAAGCGGGCCCGGTTATTTTTTCCCGTCATCGGCGGTGATGAGCATCTTCAGGTAAATCTTCTGGATGGCGGCCGTGGAGCCGGGCACCGGGATCGGGTTGATCTCGTAGTCGGCGGCCAGCGCCGCCTCCCGGCCGGCCTCGGCCCGGAAGCGCAGCCCGGTCGCCGGCCGGAAGACCCCCTGGCCGGTGGCCGCCGGCAGGTCGATTACAGCCAGACCCTTGACGACCAGGCGGCCGGCGGCGGCCTTGAGCGGTGAGGCGGCCGGTGCCGCCGACTCGGTGAAACTCCCGTCGGCTCCCAGCCGGCCGGTCCGGGCCTGGCCGTCGGTATCGACCCGCAGCTCCCGGCCGGTCAGCTCCTTGCCCAGCCGGAAACGGACCGAGGTCTTGACCAGCGCCGGGTGGGCGTTGGACTGGTTCCAGTTGACCTGGACTCCCTCCGGGGTCAGCCGGAAGGTTAAAAAGCGTCGCCGATACAGGTCGCTGGCGGCGGTGAGGCTGATATCAATCGAATTTACCAGGCGGCCCGGGATAAAGGTCACCTCGCCGAAGCCGGCCTTCGGTTCACACTCCAGGCCGTCCAGCAGGACCAGTTCCCGGCCGTCCCTGGCCAGCCGCAGCTGGAAGAGGTTGGCCAGGTCCGGTCCGAACTCCAGGATGTAGGGGCCGGAGCGGACCACTTGGTGGTCCCCGGCCGGGTCAAGGGCGATTTCGGCCTTGGCCAGGGCGGCCAGCAGCCCGTCCAGTTTCTCCGGGGCCGTCTCGAAGTAGACCGGCAGCTCCGGGGTACGCAGCCGGTTGTTTTCGAAGGGGCGCGGGTTGCCGTAGAAGTCCAGTGGCCGGTGCTGGCTGAAGTCGAGGCCGCTGATGATCCAGGCCTTGTTATTCATGGCCTGGTTTCCGGCCAGGAGGGCCACCAGGGCCTTCTTTTCATTGCGGAACGGGTAGAGCTAGACGCCGGGATTGGCGGTCGGAAGGCCGGTTATGCTCAACTCGCCGCCGGCCGGCCGCGCCGGCCGCATCCCCTCGGTCAAATGCTTGAGCATCGCCACCGCCTGGAAACCCAGCGCCGGCGAGTTGTCATACTCGGCCCCGCTCTTGCGCCCCATGACGTAAAAGGGCGAGGCCGACATCACCCGGATGTCGTAGTAGCCGGTGCGTAGGATCGGGCCGTCCTTGGGATCCTCGGTACCGTAGGGCCGGTTGAGCCAGAGGTTGCTGACATGCTGCCAGAGAAATTCCCCGGCGGTGAAGCCGCCCAGGTCGGGCGAGTCAATGATCAGGGCGGTCGGCCGCGGCAGGGTCCGTTGTCCCACCGCCGGGATATCGGCGTACCGGCCCTGCCAGCCGGCCTTCCGGCCGGCATTGATCATGGCGGCGCTGCCGCCGGGCTGGCCGATGTAGTTGCCGCTCAGGAAGTCGAACTTATCCGGGCCGACCAGGGGGATCAGTTTTTCGAAGAATTTCCAGTCGCCGTTGATGCCGAACTCCATTTCGCATTTGCTTTCGCGGGCCGCCTTCTTGGCCGTCGCGTAGGCGGCCGCGTAGATCCGGGCCACTTCCGGCAGCGGCGGCCAGCCGGTCTCGTCCTCCAGCACCACCGCCTTCACCCGGCCGGCGTAGTGGCGCACGAAGGCGTCAACGTAATTGACCACCGCCTTCGTGTAGGCCGCCTCGTCTACGAGGAGGTTTTTCTCGACATATTTGGCCACATAGGCCGGCGGCTTTTTGAAGACCTCCAGGCAGACGGCCGGCTCGACTCCCTGGCGGATCGCCTCGTCCAGGCCGGCCTCCTCGATCCAGGTATATTTGCCCGGTGCCTGTTCCACGTTGTTCCAGCGCCCCGGCTGGCTGGCGCTCATGATGTAGGAACGGCTCATGCCCAGCCGCTTCATCAGCCGGGCCGTGTAGCCGCGGGTGGCGTCGCCGATGTTGGCGCAGGCGCCCCACTTCGGGTGGGCCGCCTGGTTGATCACCGGCAGGAAGGAGACGGAGGCGTCGCCCAGCAGCGGGGAAGCCTCGGCGGCGCAGGCCAGCCGGTAGCCGTTGTGGGGCAGGTCGGCCACCGGCAGCCGCTTGCGGGTGGTCGTTTGGGCCGGGAAAACCTCGTTGAACTCGCCCCGGCGCACCAGCTCCTCCCGGTAGTTGTAGATCTCCCAGGTCACCCGCGCCCGCCGGGCCGCCCCGTTGTTCCGGATCCGCAGCTCCACCACCCGCTCCTCGCCGTCCACGTAGGTGCAGGTCTCCTCGGGAATGTAAAAACCGGCTTCGATTTCGGCCGCCGCTTCGAAGGCGGCCGGCGCCTCGGCCCCCTTCGTCAGGCTGACCGCCTCGACCAGGATGTCGGTGTCGGGAAACTCCGGCCGCAGTTCGACGTGCATCAGCGGGTTGACCGGGTTCTGAATCTTGACCGGGAAACCGACCTGGTGCCACCGGTCTTCCTCGGGGATTTCGAAGAATTTCCGGTAATTGTCCACCTGGCTGGCCCGGTCGTAATTACGGCTGGTCAGGACCAGTTCGAAGCGGCCGGGCTTCTTTTCGAAGCCGGGCCCCCGCTTCACCCAGGCGGCCAGGTAGTAGTCACCATCTTCCAGACGGTAAATGCGGCTGCCCATCGGCCGCTCCAGTTTCAGCACCCCGTCCCGCCAGGAGGCGCGGAAGTTGGGGCCGTAATTGCCGTAGACCACGCCCCAGTAACTGTTGCCGTAGCCGATCTCGAAGCCGCCGTCCCAGAGCAGGTTGCGGCCGGCCGCCGCCGAAAAAGACGGACTGAAAACAGCCCAGCCTAACAGCAATGCCAGTATGAAAACGAACTTCCGCATGACACGCCTCCCGGTTAAAATTGTCTCGCGGAAAGAAGCCGCGGCCGCCGGAAAAAATCAAGGGGCAGGTAACCTATCATTAAGGATTATACAATCAGGTTTCAGGGCCAATCAAGTGCGGCCGGCCCGGATCAAAAGGCAGCTCGAATCCGGCCGCCGGCCCTTTTCGGTTCTCCGGGGAGGGGGGGTTAGAATGGTTTGCTCTCGAGCGGAGAATCCGGTTCCAGGTTCCAGGCCGGCTCCTCGTCGGACATCTGTATCTTCGGCTGAAGCAGGACCTTTTTATAGGGCT
>JAKJFK010000020.1 GCA_022704925.1 candidate division TA06 bacterium
CAACCTGATGCGCCACCCGGAACCGCTCGGCATCGGCGCCTCCTTCTGGGACGGCGTTTCGGTGGCCCGGGGCGAGCTGGTGGTTATGATGCCGGGCGACGGGGAGAATGAACCGGCCGAGATGCTGCGTTACCTGGCGCTCGGCCGCGAAGTGGACCTGGTGGTTCCCTTCATATACAACCGCCAGGTGCGGTCGACTGCGCGGAACCGGATCTCCTCGCTCTACCGCTGGATCATCAACGTTTCGTTCCGGGTCAACTTCAGGTACACCAACGGTACCGTGCTTTACCGCCGGTCCGTGCTCCGCGATCTGGAACTGCGCAGCCGGGGTTTCTTCTACCAGACCGAACTGCTGGTCAAACTGGTCCGGCGCGGCTACCTTTACGCCGAGGTTCCCTGCCGTCTCGGCGCCCGTTCGACCGGGCGCTCCAAGGCGCTTACCCTGGCCTCGCTCCGCAAGGTGGCCGCCGGCTATCTCGCCCTGATGCGCGAAGTTTATTTCCGCGGCGCCGGTCCGGCGCCGGAACCGGTCCCCGATTCGGCGACCGGCCGCCGGGCCAGGGAAGCCGCGCTCCGGAAAGAATGAAAAAGACGCCACCGGAACTGATCCTGGACGGCCAGAAGCTCAACTGGCACCTCGAACGGGTCCAGGCCTGGCTGCGCGGCGAACCGGTCGCGCCCGTCACCATCGACTGCGCCCTGACCCGGCGCTGCAACTACCGTTGCGTTTACTGCTACGGACAGCTTCAGGCCAACGACGAAAAGCGGATGACCCGCGACGTGATCTTCCGCTTCCTGGACGACGCGACCGAGATCGGAGTCAGGGCGATAAGTTTTGTCAGCGACGGCGAGTCGACCTGTTCACCGCACCTTTACGAGGCGATCCGGCGCGGTCGGGCCAACGGCCTGGACCTGGCTCTCGGCACCAACGGCTACCGGCTCAAGGCCGGCGAACTCCCGGAGATGCTGGCCGCCCTTACCTACCTGCGCTTCAACATCTCGGCGGCCGATCCGGACCGCTACGCCCAGATTCACGGCTGCGCGGCCGGATGCCTGGACCGGGTCCTGGAGAACATCCGGGAGAGCGTCCGGATCAAGCGGAGCGCCGGCCTGCCGGTGACCATCGGGCTCCAGATGGTGCTGCTGCCCGAGTATGCCGACCAGATCCTGCCGCTGGCCCGCCTGGGCCGGGAGCTGGGGGTGGACTACTTCGTGATCAAGCACTGCAGCGACGACGAGAGCGGCCGGTTGGGCGTTGATTACCGGCGCTACTTCGACCTGGTCGAAACCCTCAAGGCGGCCGAGGCGCTTTCCGGCCCCGGCTACCTGGTCCGGGCCAAGTGGTCGAAGATACTCAGCGGCGGCACGCGCTGTTACCGGCAGTGCTACGGGCCGCCCTTCATTCTGCAGCTTTCCGGTTCGGGGCTGGTGGCGCCCTGCGGCATGCTCTTCGCCCGCAAGTACCGCAAGTACCACATCGGGAACATCGCCGAAAAGCCGTTCAAGGAGATCTGGCGGAGCGACCGCTACCGGGAAGTGATGGCCCTGCTGGCCTCCGAGGCCTTCGACGCCCGCACCATGTGCGGCTGTCTCTGCCTGCAGCACAAGGTGAACGAGTTTCTCTGGGAGATCAAGCGCTCCGGCCGCCTGCCTTCGCCGCCGGCCGGCCCGCCCCCGGAACACATCAATTTCATCTGACGGTTGAAGAGGCGCGCCGTTGGAAGCGGGGAGGGCGTGAGATGAAAGTGCTGGGTTACGGACTGGGCCTTTTCCTGGCGGCCCTGCTGGCGCACATCCTGATCTGGCGGCTGCGCCGGCCGGCCCGGCGGATCCGTGTGCTTTGCCTGCTCTTTCCCGTTTTTCTGGCGGCCGGCCTGGCCTGGCTGCCCGGTCGGTTCGGCCTGCCGGGGCTGGCGCCTTCCGATTACCTGGAAGTTATCCTGCTTGATCTCTCCCTGGCCGCGGCTTACCTGGTTACCTACCCGGCTCTCGAGGTGGAGAGTCCCTCGATGCTCCTGGTCCTGATGGTCGGCCGGGCCGGCCGGGCCGGTCTGGATCCGGCCGATCCGGAGCGGGACCTGGACGACCGGCGCCTGGTGGAGCCGCGGCTGAAGGACCTGGAACGGAGCCGCCTGGTGGTCTGCCGGGATGGCTGTTACCGCCTCACTCCGGCCGGGAGACGCTTCGTCGGGATTTTTGTCGGGTACCGCAATCTTTTTCGTCCCGAGGGCGGCGGCTGAGCCGCGGTACATGTTGAAACTCTGCGCGCCGATCGCCGGCCTGGTTCTTAACGCGCTCACCGGCATCTGGCTGGCCCGCCGCCGGAACGGCCTGCTGCGTTCGCTGGTGGCCGGCTTCCTGGCCGGGTTGGCCGTTGCGCTGTTTCTGTTATTGGCCGGCGACGGGAGTGCCTCGGCCGGGTCACGGGCGGCGGCCGGGCTTACCTACCTGGCCCTCGGTTATGTTTACTTTCACTTTGTCAACATGGGTGAAACGGCCCGGCGGATACGCCTGCTCCGGGAACTCCTGGCCGCCCCTCCCGGTGGGTTTACCGGGGCCGAACTCAAGGCCCGCTACCCGGCCCGGGAGATCGTCCGGAGGCGCCTGCAGCGCCTGTTAAACAACGGCCAGGTGATCCTGGCCGACGGCCGCTATCGGCTGGGGCCGCGGCCGGTCATGTACTGGATAACGCTGGTGATCATGGCCTGGAAACGAATGCTGTTCGGAAGCGGCTGGAACGGGGACGGGACTTTTGAGCGCCTGGACGGGGAGGCCGGCAATGAATAACCGGGGCGCCCGGCGCGGCTACCTGGCCGCCTTCCTGGGACTCTGGTTCCTCTGTTACCTGGTCTACCCCTTCTGGCTCCTGCCGGCGCCGGTCCCGTTCCGGGCGGTCTTCTTCTGTTTCCTGCTGGCCTTCTTCGGACTCGGCGCCTGGGGATTGAACCGGCTGCTGGCCGGCCGCGAACTGGAGCCGCCGGGCCGGGCCATGCGGATTCTTGCCGGTCCCTTCGGACACTACTGGCGCGAAAACCGGTTCCTCCTGGTCTGCCTGCTGATTTTCATCCTGCTCCATCTTTTCCCGAACGCCGTCTACCCGATCCGGACCTGCGGAGACGAATCGACCCATGCCTCGGCCGGCATCCAGGTGATGACCCTGTTATCCCCGTCTCTGGAGTCGCGCCTGGGCCTGTCCCTCTCCTGGCTGGTCCGGGCCGCCACCGTTCTGGCCGGCCTGCTTTACCTGGGGCGCCGGCGTTTCTCCTTCGGCCGATTCCTGGTTTCGGCCCGGCCGGCCCGGCTGGCCTGGCTGGCCGCGGCCGTACTGGCCGGGCTGGCCGTCTACTTCCTGTTCCTCTGCCGGCTGCCCTTCCGTCCCTACCTTTACAAGCCGACCCCGCTGAGCCGTTTTCTTTCCCTCTGGATCGTCTCGGTCTTCGGGGCCCGGGAATTCTGGGTCCGCCTGCCGGCCCTTCTCTTCACCGGCCTGGCCGCCCTGGTCCTGCAGGAGCTGGTCGCCCTCTACCGTCCGCGCGATTTCGCCGGCCGCTGCGCGGCCGTCCTCCTGTTCCTTCCCAACGTTTTTCACTATGCCGCCAACGCCGAGCTGGCCGCCGGCAAGCTCGTCCTGGGCCTCCTCTTCCTATTCTTCCTGGCCCGCCACCTGCGGGATGACCGTTTTGAAGACCTCCTGCTGGCCGGTTTCTGGGCCGGGACCGCCTTTCTCTGGAAGAGCTCCATGGCGGTGCTCCAGCCGGTGCTCTGGGCGGCGCTCGTCTGGGACGGCCTGGAGCGGAAGCGGCCCGGCCCGGTCTGGCGCGGCCGTCTGGCCGCCTGCCTGCTGTCCGTCCTTCCGGTCCTGCTTTCGCTGGGCCTGGAAATGGGCCTGGTCCACTACGAGATGTTCACCATCGTCAGCGGTCGGCACGTCCTGCACCTGGCCGATTTCATGACCTACTTCACCCGCCTTCCGGAACAGGTTACCTGGTTCGGCTTCATTCTCTTCTGCGGCGGCCTGGCCTCGGTCTCCGGCCGGCCGCGGGATTGGCTGCTGCGCCTGCTGTCCATTTACCTGCTGACCTGGTACCTGGCCCTGACCGTTTCCCTGGCCGGCCTGGGTATGGTTCACAACCGCTGGCAGCTGCCGGCCTACCCGGCGGTGGCCTTCTTCATCGCCGCCTGCCTGGAGGGCTTCCGGCGCCGCGCGGCCGCGACCGTACTGCTGCTGGTCTTCCTGGCCTCCTGCGCCACCTGGCTTCCCTTCCCCGGGGTGGTGCCCGAGTACCTGACCTACCGTCCGGGTTACCTGGCCCAGCTGGCCGGTCCCGACGCGGTCCTTACCGAGCGTCCCGGGTTGCTGCCCTACCCGGAGGCGCTCCGTTATATCCGTTACCGGCTGCCGGCCGGCCGCCGGATACTGGCGGTGGATTTTCCGGATCCGCGCGAGTTTTATGCTTACCGTTACGGGGTCCGGGTGGATTGGTTCCTGCTCGATTACCGACTGGAGGAGACCTGGCGGCCGCGCTCCGGGCAGACGCCGGCCGCACTCGGCGAGTTCTGCCGGGACAACCGGATCGAGTACCTGCTGCTGCCGGACGGCCGCTGGCTGCCCTACCTGGACCGGGGACTGACCGACCGGCTCCTGATGGATTTTACGGACAACTTCGAGCTGGTTCGGAGGTTTCAACTCTACGGCAACGAGGTTTATCTATGGAAGACGAAAAAGACGGCCGGCCGGCCGGGCTGAGCGCTTCGAAACGGCGGGGCGGCCGGCGGCTGGCGAGGCAGATGGCCCTGAGCGTACTTTACCAGCTGGACTTCCGTCCCGAGCTGACACCGGCGGCGGCCCTGGACACGGCGGCGGCCGAGGCCGGCGGCGACCCGGCGTCAAAGGAGTTCGCCCTGCAGCTGGTGAAGGGAGTCCGCGAACAGGTCGGTTATTTTGACGAGTTGATCGGCCGGTACGCCCAGAACTGGTCGCTGGAACGGGTGGCGACGCTGGACCGCAACATCCTGCGCCTGACGCTTTTTGAAATGGTGGTGGGCAGGGAGGTGCCGCCCCGGGTTTGCATCGACGAGGCGGTGGAGCTGGCCAAGCGGTTCGGCACCGAGGATTCCTACCGCTTCGTGAACGGAATCCTGAACCGCATCAAGGAAGACCTGGAGTCGGGAAGGCTAACTTCTCCACGAAAAGATCCATGAAATCCTTTTCGTGGAACAGCTCCACGTAGCCGCAGAGGCTTGGTATGCACTCGGCCTCGTCCTTCAGCTCGGTGGAAAGCAGCATCAGGCGCGCCCCGGCCAGCGAGGTGTTGCCGACGAACCGGATGGTTTCGGGCCGGACCGGCGGCAGCAGCCCGATGCGCAGGGCCGCCGCCGGATCGATGTAGGAGCCGAAGGCGCCCGCCAGCAGGACCTCCTCGAGGTCGGAGGTTTCCAGCGACATCTTCTCCAGCAGTATCTCGATTCCGGCCGCGATGGCCGCCTTGGCCAGCTGCAGCTGGCGGACGTCTTTCTGGTAGACCGCCACCCCGGTCTCCGGGTCGAGTCGGAAGGCCCGGCCCCCGGGAGTGTCGACCAGGCGCTCCTTCACGGCCGCCGGCAGTTCCAGCCCGGCCAATTCCGAATCGTTCCGGAAGCGTCCTTCCGGTCCCAGCAGGCCCACCCTCAACAGCTCGCTGACCGTTTCCAGCAGGCCGGTTCCGCAGATGCCCCGGACCGGCGCCTCGGCGATGGTGCTGTACTCGACCCGGTCGGTGATCCGAACCTTGTCGATGGCGCCCGGTTCCGCCCTCATGCCGTTGTGTATGTTGGCCCCCTCGAAGGCCGGCCCGGCCGCCGCCGAGGCGCAGAAGAGGCCCTCCCGGTTGCCGGCCACGATTTCCCCGTTGGTGCCGATGTCAACCAGCAGCCGCAGCCGTTCCTCCCGGTGGAGATTGACCGCCAGGATGCCGGCGACCGTGTCGCCGCCCACGAAGCCGCTGATCAGGGGCGCGGTGCGCACGAAGCCGTCTTCGTTGACGCGCAGGCCGGCCCGGCGGGCCGAGAGGGTGACCGGCCCCCGGCAGACCCCGATGTAGGGGCTGGTTGCCAGGCTGCCGGCCGGAAGGCCCAGGAAGAGATGTTCCATGGCGCTGTTGCCGGCCACCACCACCTCGTAAACATGATGTGCGCTGATGGCGGCCCGGTCGGCCAGTTCGGCAATGATTTCGCCCAGCGCGTCCGATGCGGCCGTCCGCATCCGCTGGCCGCCGTCCGGGTCCTGGAGGGTCAGGTTGATCCGGCTGATCACGTCGGCTCCGTAAGACGTCTGCGGATTGGTCCGGTGGGCTACGGCCAGTTCCCGGGCGGTGCGCATGTCCAGCAGGGCGCCGACGATGGAGGTGGTCCCGAGGTCAAAGGCCACTCCGTAGCAGTGCTCGGTGGTGTCGCCGCCTTCAACGGAAATGAGGCGGCGGTTGGCCAGAACCGCGGTCACCTTGAAGTTGTTTTCGCGCAGGAGGACGGGCAGCCGGCGCAGGAGATAGATCCCGACTTCCAGCTCCGCGGGCCGCAGCCCGGCCCGTCCGGCGGCCGCGTCCCGGAGGCGTTCCCAGTCGGACCGCTGGTCTTCGATAACGGGCGGCGCGAGTTCGAGGTAGTATTTGCGGAGGGTGGAATGGACGGCCACTTCCCGGCTCAGGCCGGAGACCAGCACCTTGAGATTGAACAGGCGGCTTTCATCCGGGACCTCGACCTCCAGGTCGCGGTCGGTGACGCGGGCCTGGCAGGCCATCCGGTATCCCTCGGCCAGCCGGGCGGCCGGGATGCGCTTGAGTTCCAGCGGTCCGGCCGGCGGCGCCGGGTTAATCCGTACCAGGCACTTGCCGCAGGTGCCGCGGCCGCCGCAGACGGCCGAAATGGCCAGGTTGGCCCGACGGGCCAGCTCCAGTATGGTCAGCCCGGGCAGGGCGGCGATTTCAACGTTTTCGGGGCGGAAGGTTACTTTCAGCTTCATAGGTGGCTTCCACCAGGCAGTGCATGCCGCCCCGGGTGTGGAACTCGCCGGTAACCTTCGCCCGCAGCGGCGCGGCCGCCTTCACGATGTCCCGGAGGATGCGGTTCACCGCGTTTTCGTAAAAGATGCCCAGGTTCCGGTAGGCCAGGAAGTAGAACTTGAGCGATTTCAGCTCCAGGCAGGAACGGTCGGGCTGGTAGCGGATGGTGATGGTGCCGAAGTCCGGCAGGCCGGTCTTCGGGCAGACCGAGGTGAACTCCGGGTAGGTCACGGTGATTTCGTAACCCGGGAACTGGTTCGGCCAGACCTCGATTTCCGGCAGCCGCTCGCGGATTCCCCGCTTCGCTTCTTTCGCGGTGTATTCAGCCATGAAAGATATTATATCCTTTTTCCGCCGGCCGGTAAAACCCCGAAAAACGGCCGCCGCGGCCGGTACCGGCGGTGGACAGGTCCGCAATTTTTAAGGTAAAATATATGTTACCCGATTAATGATTCCAATTGACCTGAGTCTGGCGATCGGCCTCTATCTTTTCCTGGCCCTGGGGGTGCTGGTGGTCTTCTGGGTGACCACCGACAGCCGCCGTCGGACACGCGATTTTCATCTCGAGGAATCGCACCACTGGCAGTGCGGTCTCTGTTTTCACCGTTACGTGGACAGCGTTGCGGAGCGGTTCTCCCGTTGTCCGCGCTGCGGCAATCTCAACCATCGTTGAGCCCGAGAGTTTCATTCAGGGAAAGGAGGCGGAGATGATTACCAAGATCGGTTTTGCGGCTGGTGATATCTGGCAGCTGCTGGACAAGCAGAACGGCCCGGTGACCTTCAAGAAGATCTGCGAGGCGATCGACGCGCCCCGCGATTTTCTGCTGATGAGCCTGGGCTGGCTGGCCCGCGAGGGGCACGTGGTGATGGAGGAGATCAAGCTGCCGCGCCGCGGGCAGCGCGATTACAAGGTTACCCTGCGCAGCCGGAAAGGCGGGGAATGAAGGGGTTCCAGGTCGGCGTGGTCGGCGCCTCGGGCGCGGTCGGCCGGCGGATGGTTTCCATCCTCGAGTCGCGCCGTTTCCCGGTAGGGCGCCTGCGCCTGTTTGCCTCGGAACGCTCGGCCGGACAGCGGCTGGAGTTCGCCGGGGAACCGGTCGAAATCGAACGGCTGACGCCCGAATCATTCACGCCGGATATCGACCTGCTGCTCTTTTCGGCCGGGGCCTCCGTCAGCCGGGAATATGCCCCCCGGGCGGCGGCGCTGGGCATCTTCGTGGTCGACAATTCGTCGGCCTGGCGGATGGAGCCCGGGATTCCGCTGGTGGTCCCGGAAGTCAACCCGGAGGCCTTGAGCCCTGAAAGCCTGATCATCGCCAATCCGAACTGCTCCACCATCCAGATGGTCTGCGCCCTTTACCCGCTGCACCGGGCCGCCCGGCTCCGGCGCGTGGTCGTTTCCACCTACCAGGCGGTCTCCGGGGCCGGCCAGAAGGCCATCCGCGAAATGGAAGATCAGCTGGAAAGCCTGCGCGGCGGCCGGGAGGTCAAGCCGGCGGTCTTTCCCCACCAGATCGCCTTTAACCTCATACCGCAGATAGATCTCTTCCTGGATAATGGGTACACCAAGGAAGAGATGAAGATGGTCAACGAGACCCGCAAGATCATGGGGGAGCCCTCCCTGCCGGTTACCGCCACCTGCGTCCGGGTCCCGGTCCTCGTCGCCCACAGCGAGGCGGTGACGGTGGACCTGGAGAAGCCGCTGGAAGCCGGGGCCGCCCGCGAGATACTCGCCCGGGCGCCCGGCGTCGAGGTGATCGACGCTCCGGAGGCGGGGCGTTACCCGATGCCCCTGATGGCGGCCGGACGCGACGCGGTTTACGTGGGACGAATCCGCCGCGATCTTTCCAGCCCGAACGGGCTTTCTTTCTGGGTGGTCAGCGACAATCTGAGGAAGGGTGCGGCATTGAACGCGGTCCAGATCGCCGAATGCCTATTCCAGAAGGGCTTCCTGTCTTCCCGCCGTGGCGGCCATTAAGCTTACGCTTGCCTACCTGGGAACCGAATTCTGCGGCTGGCAGCAGCAGCCGCGCCGCGACCGCCTTTCCTGCCAGGAACGGCTGGAATCGGCCCTGGGTACGATCTGCGGCCGGCCGGTGCGCGTGAAGGCCGCGGGACGGACCGATGCCGGCGTGCACAGCCTCGGCCAGGTGGCGGTAATTGACGCTCCGGTCAAGCGGAGTCCCGCCGAGATACTCAAGGGAGTCAACGCCTTGCTGCCGCCGGCTATCAGAGTTGTAAGAGTGCAGCGGGTGGCGGACGAGTTTCATCCCCGTTACCAGGCCGTTTCCAAGACCTACCGCTACCTGATTCAGAACCAGCCGGTGGCCAGTCCGTTCTGGAACGCCTGCGCCTGGTTTTTTCCCGACCGGCTCGACCTGGCCGTAATGAAGCGGGCCGCCGGCCGGCTGGAGGGGCGCCACGATTTTTCCGCCTTCCAGGACAGCGGCCGCCGGGTCGCCGATCCGGTGCGGACGCTTTACCGCTGCCGGGTAGCCCGGGCGGCCGATCCGTTCTTCGGCGGCCGCCGCCTGATTTCGATTGAAATGACCGCGGACGGTTTCCTGTACAAGATGGCCCGCAATATCGTCGGCACCCTGGTGGAGATCGGTCGGGGCAAGCTGGACCCGGAAGCGGTAAGGGAGATCCTGGTTTCCGGGGACCGGCGCCGGGCCGGTCCGACCGCGCCCGCCCGCGGGCTCTGCCTGGTCCGGGTCGATTACGCGAAGCCGGGTGCCGGGACGGATCGGCCATGAACATTCTCCGCGGCGAACCGCTCGCCCGTCACACCACCTTCCGGATCGGCGGCCCGGCCGAAATCTTTGCCGAGCCGGCCGACCTGTCCGAGGCGCGGGAGCTGCTCCGGTCGGCCCGCGGGGCCGGGCAACCGGTCCTGATCCTGGGGGCCGGATCCAATCTGCTGGTCCGCGACGAGGGGTTCCCGGGCCTGGTTCTTTCCACCCGCCGCCTGGACTGGCTGGCGGCCGGGGAGGGGGGCCTGTCGGCCGGCTGCGGGGTGCGGATCCCGGTCTTGATGGGTTATGTTGTAAAATATGGGCTGGGCGGCCTGGAATTCCTGGCCGGCATCCCGGGCACGCTGGGCGGCGCCCTGGTCATGAACGCCGGCGTCGTCGGCCGGGAGATCGGCTCGGCGGTGCGCACGGTCAACGTGCTTGACGAAAGCCTGGCCGAGCGGGAACTGGCGGCCGGGGCGGCCGGTTTCGGCTACCGGTCGTCTTCCCTGGCCGGATACCCGCTGGTGGCCGGGGTCCGGCTGGCGTTGACACCGCGGCCGCCGGCGGCGATCCGGGCGGACATCGCCGGGCAGGTCCATCGGCGCCGCCTGACCCAGCCGTACGGGATTCCGTCGGCCGGTTCGGTCTTCAAGAACCCCCCCGGGGATTACGCCGGTCGGCTCATCGAGGCGGCCGGCTGCAAGGGCTGGCGCGAGGGGGACGCGCTGGTCTCCGACCGGCACGCCAACTTCATCGTCAATACCGGCGCCGCCTCCGCCCGGCAGGTGCTGGGTCTGATCGAACGGGTCCGGGCCGCGGTCCGGTCCCGGTTCGGAATCGAGCTGGAACTCGAGATAAAAACAGTCTGAGCGGCCGGTTTGCCGCCAAGAGTCATGGCGAAAAAAGGGATCAATAAGATTGCCGTCCTGGCCGGCGGCGACTCCCCGGAACGGGAGGTTTCGCTGCGCAGCGGCGCGGCCGTGGCCAGGGCGCTGGAATCGCGCGGTTTTGAGACGGTGACGCTGGACCCGGCCGCGCCGGGTTTCGCCGGCGCGCTGCTGGCCGGCGGGCCGCCCCGGGCGGCCTTCGTCGCCCTCCACGGCGGCTCCGGCGAAAACGGCACCATCCAGGGCTTCCTGGAGACGCTGGGGATTCCCTACACCGGCAGCGGCGTTCTGGCCAGCGCCCTGGCGATGGACAAGCTCCTCTCCAAGCAGATCTTCCTGGCCAGCGGCGTCCCGGTGCCGCCTCCGTGCGGCCCCGGTGAACTGCCGCTGGTGGTCAAGCCCGCCTGCGGCGGCTCCACCCTGGGCATCTCCATCGTGCGGACGCCCGGCCAGCTGGCGGCCGCCCGGCGCCTGGCCCTCCGCTACGACCGGCGCCTCCTGATGGAACGCTTCATTCCCGGCGTGGAGATTACGGTCAGCATCCTGGGCAACCGGCGGCCGCGCATCCTGCCCAGCATCGAGATCGTGCCGGTCGGCAGCGATTTTTACGATTACCGGGCCAAGTATCAGTCCGGCGGCAGCCGGCACATCATTCCGCCCCGCCTGCCGGAGGCGTTCCGCCGCCGGGCCGAGCGGGCGGCGCTCCGGGCGCACCAGGTCCTCGGCTGCCGCGGCCTTTCCCGTTCCGAGGTGATCGTTGACCGGGAGGGGCGGCCCTACCTGCTGGACGTCAACACCATTCCCGGCTTCACCGAGACCAGCCTCTTTCCCGACGCGGCCGCGGCCGCCGGCATCCCGTTTCCGGATCTGGTCATCAAGCTCCTGAAGCTGGCCTGTCAGGAGAAATGACGGGCATGAAATCCAACAAGCGTATGCGTCCCGTTTTGCGCAAGGAGCTGGAGCGCCGCCGGCGCCGCCGCCTCAAGCTCCTGGCCTGGGCGGCCGGCTTCATACTGCTGGCGGGTTTCATCGGCCTGGGCCTGGTCTACCACGACTGTTTCTTCAGACTTCCGTTCTTCCGCGTTCAGCGGGTCATCGTGGAGCCGGCCGGACTCGAATTTCCCGAACTGGCCGGACGCAGTCTCTTCTTCATAAACCCGGCCGCGATCGCCGCCGAGGCGGCGGCCGATCCGGCGATCGGCCAGGTCCGGGTCCGGCGTCTCTTTCCCGACACGGTCAAGGTCACGATGGTGCGCCGCCAGCCCTTTGCGCGGGCGCTCCTGAACGAAGGGGGCGAGGCGGTGGTCGACCGGACCGGGGCGGTCATCAACGGCCGGGCGGGCGAGGCGCCGCCGAAACTGGAAATCGCCGGCCTGGGCCGCCGGGAGCTCTCCGAACGGCTGCCCGAGATCGCCGTTTTTTACGACCTTTACCGCCCGGAGGTCGCCTTTCAGCGGATTACCTTTCAGCCCGACGGCTTCCGCCTGACGCTGGCCTCCGGGCAGGAGATCCGGCTGCCGAGGGAGGGACTGGAGGCCTGCCGGAAGGTGCTGAGAAGAATCCTTGCCGATTTCGAGCAAAAGGATATAAAATATGGCTATATCGACCTTCGTTTCGCCGACCCGGTCTTTACGTTCCAGCCGCGGTGAAACTCTCTGCGGTTTATCAGGAGAAGCGCGCATTACGTTTTCCAGCCATGATGAATAACGAAGATTACCTGGTCGGTATTGACATCGGTTCCGAGAAGATTTCGGTCCTGATGGTCGATGTCACCTCGCCGCGGCTGCCGGTCCTCGGTTTCGCCGCGGTTCCGACCCGGGGCATGAGGCAGGGTGCGGTTACCAGCCTCGGCGACCTGGGGGCGGCCATCGAGCGCGCGGTGCTTGAAGTAGAGGAGGCCTCGGGAAAGGCCATCGAGAAGGTTCACCTCAGCCTGAACGGGGAGCATTTCCGCCCGGTCGTGCGCCAGGGCGAGGTCGAGATCCGCAACCGCCAGGACGAGGTGTTCGAGAGCGACCGCCAGGCCGTTCTGAGCCGCGCCCTGCCGGTTCCGCTTTCGGAGGGCGAAGTCCTGCACTGCATCGTCCAGGAGTTCCTGCTGGACGACCAGCGCGGCATCGACAACCCGGTCGGCATGTACGGCCGGAACCTCAAGGCCAACATCTACCTGATCACGGCCGCGGTCAACAATCTCAAGAACATCAGGCGCTGCCTCGCCGATTTCAAGCTGGAAGCGGCCAGCGTCGGCTACGCGCCGCTGCTGGCCGCCGGGGCGGTTCTGACCCCCGAGGAGCTTGCCGAGGGCGTCGCCTACCTTGACTTCGGCAAGACGACCACCACCCTCCTGATTTTTAAATCCACCCTGCGGGAGGTGGGCGTGGTCCACCGGGGCGGCGACCGGCTCAATTTCGCGCTGCGCTATTGCCTGAACACCACCCCCGCCGAGGCCGAGCGTCTCAAGAGGAATTACGGCTCCTGCCTCGCGGACGGCCTGGACGTTCAGGAGGAAATCATGGTTTCCAACGCCCAGGGCGAGGTTCGCCAGACCACCAGCCGGGGTTTCATAGCCGAGGTCATCAACGCCGAACTCAAGGACATGTTCAGCCCCCTGCAATCCTTCTTCATCAAGAACCGTCCGGTCATTCCCGCCGGCCTGGTCCTGGGCGGCGGCGGCGCGCAACTGCCCGGACTGGTCGACTTCATGGAAAAGGATCTGAAGCTGCCGGCCCGGGTGGGCATGCCGGATGGTTTCGACGGCTGGGAGAAGGTGATCAAGAGCCCGGCCTACAACTCGCTCCTGGGCGTGGTCAAGACCAACCTGCCGGGCACCCAGGGCCGGGAGGAGGGCGGCGGCCGCCGGAGCGGGGTGACGCGCGTATTGACCAGGCATTTCAGAAAAATCACGGACATTCTGAAGGATAATTTTTAGGCGGTCGACGCGGTTGGTCGGCGGGGGCGGCGGATTATGATGATGAGGATCAGACCGGAAGAGCAGAACATGGGCGCGGTTAAGATCAAGGTGGTGGGCGTCGGCGGCGCCGGCGGCAACGTGGTCAGCCGGATGGTGGAACGCTTGAGCGGCGTCGACCTGGCGGCCATCAACACCGACAGCCAGGCGCTGGCGGTCAACGCGGCGCCGATCAAGCTCCAGATCGGACGGCGGCTGACCGAGGGGCTCGGCACCGGCGCCAATCCCGAGATGGGCAAGTTCGCGGCCAACGAGGACCGGGCCCAGATCGGGGAGCTGATGAAAGGGGCCGACCTGGTCTTCCTGACCCTGGGCCTGGGCGGCGGCACCGGCACCGGCGCCGGCCCGGTGGTGGCCAAGATCGCCAAGGACAACGGCGCGGTCGTCGTCGGCTTCGTGACCCAACCCTTCGGTTTCGAGGGCGGCATCCGGCGGGATGTGGCCGACCGGGGCCTGGGCGAGTTGAAAAAACAGCTGGACACGCTGGTGGTCGTCTCCAACGAGAAGATTCTCGAGATCGTGCCGAAGAATACCTCGCTGGAGGACGCCTTCGCCCGGGTGGACGACATCCTCTACCAGGGGGTGGCCGCCCTGACCGACCTGATCACCCAGCCCGGCCTTATCAACGTTGATTTCGCCGACCTGCGCTCCATCATTCTCGAGGGGGGCGAGGGCATCCTGGGCACCGGTTCGGCCACCGGCGAGAACCGGGCGGAAGAAGCCGCCCGGCTGGCCATCAGCAACCCCTTCCTGAAACGCGAGGAACTGGTCAGCGCCCGCAAGATCCTGGTCAACGTCTCCGGTCCCAAGGAATTGGGCATTTTCGAAATGCGCCGGGCGGTCGAGGTGATCGACGAGGCGCTTTCGCCTTACCAGGGCGAGCGTTTTTGCGGGGCCGTCATCGACCCGGCCCTTAACGAGGAGATGAAGGTGACCGTCATCGCCACCGGCCTGGAACGGGTGGGCTTGACCGGAATGGTTACGGCGGAAGCGGTC
>JAKJFK010000199.1 GCA_022704925.1 candidate division TA06 bacterium
AAACGGTGATGGCCGACGGAACCAGGTTAAAGATACCCCCCGAACAGGACCCGCGCCGGGTCTTCGCCGACTGGCTACTGGCCCCCGGCAACCCCTGGTTCACCCGCAGCATCGTCAACCGGGCCTAGTCCTGGTTCATGAGTTACGGAATCATCCACGAACCGGACGACCTCCGGCCTGACAACCCGCCGGTCAACCCGGAACTGCTCGCCGGGCTCGAAAAATACCTGGTCGACAACAAGTATGACCTGAAACTTCTCTTCAAGGCGATTCTGAACTCGAACACCTACCAGCAATCATCCATACCCGACGGCAACAACCCCGAATCGGCCCGGTTCTTCGCCTGCTACCCGGTCCGGCAGCTGGAGGCTGAGGTCCTGATCGATGCCTTGAACTGGATCGCGGGCGGCGGCGGCGAGGAATACAGCAGCCCGATACCCGAGCCGTTCACCTTTACGCCCAGGCGGCAGCGTTCGATCCTGCTTTCCGACGGAAGCATCACCAGCCCCTTCCTGGAGATGTTCGGCCGGCCCGGCCGCGACACCGGGCTGGAATCGGAGCGCAGCCGGCAGCCGTCGGCCGCCCAGCGGATGTGCCTGATGAATTCGTCGGAGATCCAGCGCAAAATCACTATGAGTTCCCGCCTTCAGAAGATGCTGGCCTCCGTCAAATGGAACCGCGAGCTGATCATCGAGCAGACCTACCTGATTATCCTTTCGCGCCGGCCGACCAGGGAAGAAGCGGAAATTGCCGCGGCCTACTTCCAGGCCAACACCAGCCTCGGCTACAAAGCGGCCAACGACGACCTGGCCTGGACGCTGATCAACAGCAAGGAGTTCCTATGCCGCCATTAAAAATCGAACGACCCGGAAAAGAGTTCCGGTCCGGACGGCCGGCGCGGGCCGGCGCCGCCTCAAGGCCGGCCTCATTCTTAAGAAGATCAGGGGCGGCACTCCTGATCCTGGCCGCCTTGAGCCTGGCCGCCGGGGCCGAGGAACCGGCCGGCCCGTCGGCCGCGGGCGGCCGCGCCCGCTCAGTCATCCAGATCTGGCTCTGGGGCGGCCCCTCGCACCTGGACACCTTCGACCCCAAGCCGGAGGCCGGCTACGATTACTGCGGCCCCTTCGACAAGACGATCCAGACCAACATCCCGGGCATCCAGATCAACGAACTGCTTCCCAGGCTGGCGAAGATCGCCGACAAGTATTCCATCATCCGCAGCCTGACCCACGGCATTGACGGCCACGAAACGGCCGCCTACATCACCCAGACCGGCCACAAGCCGGGCGAAGCGCTTTCCTATCCGAGCGTCGGCGCGGTCGTAGCCCTCTTCAAGGGATACGAGCACGGCTACCGGGGGCAGCTGCCTCCCTACATAATCCTGACCACCTCGCAGGGGCGTTTTTCCGAGGTCGGTTTCCTGGGATCCAAATACAAACCGCTGGTCACCGGGGGGGATCCCAACGGAAAAACCTTCGCCGTCGAGGGCCTGTCCGCACCGGGAATCTCCAGCGAACGGCAGCTGGGCCGCTGGGACCTCCTGAAGAAGCTGGACACGCTCGGCCGGACGATGCCGGCCGATCCGTACTTTGCCTCCTTCGATCGCAGCCTTAATGAGGCCCACGAGCTGATCACCGGCGACGCAGCCAGGGTCTTCGATTTAACCACCGAGAAGGATGAGGTCCGGGATCGATACGGAAGGACCCGTTTCGGCCAGAGCTGCCTGGTGGCGCGCCGCCTGGTCGAAAGCGGGGTGCCTTACGTAACCATCAACTACGGCGGCTGGGACACCCACAAACAGCATTTTCAGTCCATGCGCCAGAAACTGCCGGAACTGGACAACGGACTTTCGGCACTGCTGGAGGACCTCGCCGGCCGGGGCCTGCTGGAAAGTACCGTCGTCTGGTGCTGCGGCGAGTTCGGCCGGACGCCGCGGATCTTATGGGAAGCCCCCTGGAATGGCGGCCGCGGCCATTACGGAAAGTGTTTCTCGGTCCTGGTGGCCGGCGGTGGTTTCAAGGGCGGCCGCGTGGTCGGAACCTCCGATGCCCGGGGTGAAACCGTCAAGGAACGCCCCGTGACGCCCCAGGATTTGATTGCCAGTCTTTACACGCTCCTGGGCATCGACCCTGATGGCCGGTTGCCTGACTCCCAGGGACGCAACCTGCCCCTCCTGCCTCCGCCGACACCCGGTACCAGCCGGAATCTTCTCAGGGAGATAATGTGAATCCCGGAAGCAGGCGGCTCGGGATATTCGCGGGACTGCTGCTGACATTAACCGGGGCGGCCGGCGCCTGGGGACAGACCGCCAATACTGATCCCTCCGCCGGCTATGTTTACCCGGCCGGCGGCCGCCGGGGCGCCACCGTCCAGGTGACGGTCGGAGGCCAGAACCTGAGGGGCCTGTCCGCCGCCTATATCTCCGGGGACGGGGTGAGCGCGGCCAACCTTCGTTACATACCCCCCCTGACCTCGCTGCAGAAGGATGCCCTCCGGCGCCGGATCACCGCAATCCGGGAGAAGCGCCGGGCCGAAGCGGCCGCGCGGCGCGGATTACCGGTCCCGCCGGTAAAGCAGCCGGAGGCGGAGACCGAACCGGCCAAGCCGGTCGAGCTACCCGACCACCCGCTCCTGCGCGACCTGGACAACCTGAGCAATGAAGATCTGAAAAAGGCCTACGAAATCTTTCTGGACCCCGGCCGGAAACAGCCGGTGAAACGATCCATCCAGGAACTGGCGATCCTGGACCTGTCGATTGCCGAGGACGCGCCGGCCGGCGACCGGGAACTGCGGCTGCTGGCCGCCGGAGGGCTAACCAACCCGCTGCGTTTCCAGGTGGGGCCGGCCCCGGAAATACTCGAGACGGAACCGAACGATCCGGATGCGCCGGCCGGAACGGCCGTTGAACTCCCGGCGGTCTTCAACGGGCAGATCATGCCGGGCGACTCGGATTGCTTCACTTTCAAGGCGCGCCGGGGACAGAAACTTGTCTTGCGGGCCCAGGCCAGGAGTCTTATTCCCTATCTGGCCGACGCGGTGCCCGGCTGGTTCCAGGCGGCCATCGCCATTTATGATCCGGACGGCCGGGAAGCGGCCTTCGCCGACCATTACCGATTCGACCCGGACCCGGTCATACTTTATGAGGTACCCCGGGACGGTGAGTACCGGGTCGAGATCCGGGACTCCATTTACCGGGGCCGGGAGGACTT
>JAKJFK010000200.1 GCA_022704925.1 candidate division TA06 bacterium
AGGTCATGGAAACGGGTGAAATACGCCACGCCCTTAGGTTCACCTGCACCCGGACGAGACGGGCCTATGTCTTCCCCGCCCGTCATTTTGCCAGCCGGCTGACCGACCCCGGCCTGCCGCCCATGGGCATGCGGGTTCGCCTTAAAAAAAATTATGACACCAGCGGCTTTCCGGCCGCCGCCCGGATTATCCTGGAAGCGCTCAAGAAATACGGGATGATCCTGGCGGACAACGGCGGCGACTGGTTCATAACCGGCGCCCCCGACCCGCGCTGGAACGACGAGGAACTCGCCACCCTGAAAAGGGTGAAGGGCTCGGACCTGGAAGTGGTAAAAATGGCGGAAATCATCCTGAAATAAATGAAGAGACGCCTGCCGACCGGATCATCCGACGGCCAACCCGGCCCAAGCCGGATACCCTGGGATATCAAGAATCTTTCCGCCGCGCCCGAATTCGAGGCGGCCCCCGAACACGACGATGGCGAGGTAAAGGCCATCTTCTACCAGGGCCTGCCCTGGCGCGGGAAAGGCACCGGCGTCTTCGCCTATTACGCCATCCCCAGGGCCGGGGGGAAGTCAAAAATCCCGGCCATGGTCCTGGTGCACGGGGGCGGCGGTTCGGCCTTTGTTCCCTGGGTGCGTCTCTGGGCCGGCCGCGGTTACGCGGCGATCGCCATGGACACCTGCGGCTGCGTCAGCGGCGGCGGCTACCAGAACCACCCGCGCCACCCGAGAGGCGGCCCGCCCGGCTGGGGCGGCTTCGACCAGGTTGACCAACCGATCGAAGATCAGTGGACCTGCCACGCGGTCGCCGACGTCATCCTCGCCCATTCCCTGATACGCTCCTTTCCGGAGGTTGACCCGAACAAGACCGGCCTTACCGGCATCTCCTGGGGCGGCTACCTGACCTGCATCGCGGCCGGGGTTGACCCGCGCTTCAAGTTCGCCGCCCCGGTTTACGGCTGCGGCTTCCTCGGCGACAACTCGATCTGGCTGGACGATTTCCGAAGGATGGGAACGGAAAAATCCGGCCGCTGGCTCCGGCTCTGGGATCCCTCGGTCTATCTGCCGCTTGTAAAGACACCCCTGCTCTGGGTCACCGGCCCAACCGACGCCGCCTATCCGCTGGACTCGCTGCAGAAATCCTACCGGCTGCCGCCATCGCCCCGGACGCTGTGTGTCAGGGTGGGCATGACCCACGGGCACGGCGGACCGGGCGAGAATCCGGAGGAGATCCGGACCCGGGCCGAAGCCCGGCTGAAAGGCGGAATCGACCTGGCGCGGATAACCGCCGCCGGACGGGAGGGGCGCCGGGCCTTCGTCTCCTTCGAAGGCCGGGTCCCGGTCGTCAAGGCCGAACTCAACTACACGACCGACGCCGGCCCCTGGCGGGAACGCAAGTGGCAAACGATTCCGGCCGAACTGGACGCGGCCGCCGGCCGCGCCGAAGGCCCCCTCCCGAAAGGCGCCACGGTTTACTACTTCAACCTGGCCGACGAGCGCCGCCTGGTCGTGAGCAGCGAGCATGAAGAAATTCTTACTTTCAATGGTACAGCAAACAATCAGACCACTGCTCTCTTTACTTGACAATGATTCTTATTTACGGTATAAAAAAAACAAGTTGTGGTACCCGTTGCGATTGAAATTCTTTTTTCAGAAGGGATTCCCCTGAAATTTCAAGCTACCGCCTGCTCAATCAAGTTCAGGATCACCTAACAATTGACGAGCCCGGTCCGGGCTTAGGAGGGCCATGGCATAACAGGTTTGACCCTGCTTGAAAGCCAGATTTAAATCCGCGCGGTTAAAAACGGGAGAGCGATAATGAAACATAAAAAATGGTGCTTGCTTGTCCTGGCCTTCCTGCTGCTGGGCACCCTCACCGCCCAGGCGTCCATCAACCACGGCCTCCTCGGCGTCTTCGACGACGACGTGGTGGAAAGCATCGTCCAGATCACGCCGGGCGATCCTTTAAATCCGACCCAGAGCGCCAAGGACTGGGTCCCCTGCTGGGGCGTCAATCCCTGGAGTTACGACGGGGAATGGATCGTTTACCAGGCGGCCATCGGAACCGGCGCTTCCGAGTACCAGCGCAACGAAATCTGCATCATCCGGCCGGACGGAACCGGCTGGCAGCGGCTTACCAACAACACCAACACCTGCGACAACCACGGCAACTTCACGCCCGACGGCAACCGGATCCTCTTTCAAAGGTACGACGATTCGGAAGATTATGCAAGAATCTGGATCATGGACCGGGACGGCACCGACCAGCAGAACCTGACCGCGGTCCACGGCGGACCCGTCAATGGAAACGAGTGTGAACAGAAACCGATGGTCAGCCCGGACGGAACCAAAATAGCCTTCCGCGCCTGCGTGGATCGCGACACGGAAGAAATCTGGGTGATGGACATTGACGGGACCGACCCGATCAAGGTTTCCGGAAATATCAACAAAGGCAACAAGCACAGCTGGAGCCCGGACTCGCAGTGGGTGCTCTTCAGCGCGGACCCCAGCGAAAATTCCAACTCCCGGATTTACAAGGTCCGGCGGGACGGCACCGGCCTGGTAATGCTCTCGGAAGAGGTGGGCGATTTCTGCGAGAACTGGGCAAACTGGAGCCCGGACGGCAACTGAATCTCCTATCACCGCCGCAACTGGGGCCTGGACCCGGAGACCAGCGACCTGTGGATCATGCGGACCGACGGCAGCGGTAAGCAGTTACTGGTGGAGGGCATCCCGGACGAACTCGGGGATGACCAAGAGTGGATCTGCGCCCCCCACAGCTGGCACCCCAACTCCCAGTGGGTAACCTTCAAGAAATCGCTGTCTAATGACTACCCGATCTTCATCATCAACATCAACACCCGGCAAGTTTATCAACTGACCGAAGGGTATTACGACGGCCGGATGTGGTGGAGTCCGGACGGTTTGAAGATACTCTTCAAGGAGAAGGAGCAGAGTTCCAATTCCCGGGACGGCGGCCTCTACAATTACGACCTGCTGGTCATCAACCTGTCCGAGTCGTTCGCGTGGAACGCGGTGCAGATTCTCTCGGTGCTGGGGGGCGGCGGCGGGTGCTTCATCGCGACGGCCGCTTACGGTTCCTACCAGGAGCCGCACGTCAAGGTCCTGCGGGAATTCCGGGACCGCTACCTGCTGACCAACGCGGCGGG
>JAKJFK010000021.1 GCA_022704925.1 candidate division TA06 bacterium
ATCGGAGAGGTAGGGGGTAACGAATTCGGAGAACATGTTCGGACTGAGGAAGGGTCCGGTGTTGAAACAGTAATCGACCGTAAGCACGTATCCATCCAGTCCGCCGTGCCGGGCGTACCGCTCGGCCATCTCGAGCGACCGGTTTACGTTGTCACGGGCCTCCGCCTTCATCTTTTCCGGTTCGTCGGCCAGCCGGCTGGTGAACTCCACCATCCGGTTCCCGGAGGGAATTCCGTAAGTGCAGTCACCGCCCAGCAGGAGGCAGTAACGGTCGCCCGATTTCTCGCGCAGCAGGTCCAGCATGCGGAAGACCTCCGTCTCGGGGTGCCCGGGGTTGGGACGCACGAAGATGGCCGAGTGGCCGAAACGTTCGGCCACCGCCAGCCAGAGATCGGCGATTTCGTTCCGGTGCAGCTGCCGCTCCTTCTCGGTCATCTGGTCCCACTGGTAGTAATGGCGCTGGCGCGGGTGTACCTTGCCGAAGGCCTCCATGGTAAGGAAGAAGTCGAGTTCAAAATGGGGAACGCGGCCGATGATGGGTTTCCGTTCCAGGGCGGCTATGAAAGTTTCCCTCGGGGTCATGGCGGGCTCCGGGTTGAATGCAAAGGTCGTTCGGTACGACCGATTAGCGATCCTGTCTCCTTATTTTATCACATTTTCCATTAGACAGACGGCCTTTAAAAGAGATAAAATAATAATTTTTAAGATTGGGACGGCAAGCCCCGTTTCACGACAGCGAAAAATGATACTGGAAAAGTTGAACCGAACCGGCGACATCAAGTCCCTGGCCTTCCAGGAGTTGCCGGAACTGGCCCGCGAACTTCGGCAACTGGTCATCCAGACCGTTTCGGAGACGGGTGGTCACCTGGCCTCCAACCTTGGCGTGGTGGAGTTGACCATCATCCTGCACCGGTTACTTGACCTGGAACGGGACGCCATTATCTGGGATGTCGGGCACCAGTGTTATATCCATAAAATACTGACCGGCCGCCGGGATGTCTTCCCCCGACTCCGGACCTACCGCGGCCTTTCCGGTTTTCCCGATCCGAACGAAAGTCCGGCCGACCCATTCCGGACCGGCCATTCCAGCACTTCGATCTCGACCGCCCTGGGTCTGGTGGCGGGCGGCCACCCGGGCCGGGTGGTGGCGGTGATCGGCGACGCTTCCCTGGGCGGCGGCGTTGCCTTTGAGGGACTCAACCAGGCGGCGGCCTCCCAGGCCAACCTCTGTGTCGTGCTGAATGCCAACGACATGGCCATTTCACGCACCACCGGCGGAGTCGCCCTTTCCCTGACCAAGCTGATCGCCAATCACCAGATGGAGGCGCTCCGCCAGCACATCCGCTCCTTTCTGACCCGCTTCCCGCTGCTTGGGCCGGATACGGTCGGCCTGCTGCACAAGCTGGAGGAGGGGATCAAGAACCTGCTGGGTCCGGCCGCCCTTTTCGAAAGCATCGGTTTCCGTTATTTCGGACCCTTTGACGGGCACAACCTGGAGCAACTCCAGGAGGCCTTCAAGAAAATCCTGGATCTGTCCGGCCCGCGGTTGATCCACGTAGTCACCCGGAAGGGACGCGGTTACGGGCCGGCCGAAAAGGATCCGGAGAGTTTCCATTCCACCGAGCCGTTTGAGGTGGAGACCGGTCGGGCGCACCCCGGGCGGGCCTCGGAGATTTCCTACCGCGATGTTTTTTCGAGGGCGTTGCTGAAAATGGCCGCCGACCGCCCGGAACTGGTGGCGGTAACTGCCGCCATGGCCCGGGGCACCGGCCTGGAACCGTTCCGGAAAGAGTACCCGGAACGTTTTTTTGATGTCGGTATCGCCGAGCAGTCGGCGGTGGCCTTTGCGGCCGGCCTGGCGCGGGCCGGCAAAAAACCGGTGGTCGCCATTTATTCCACTTTCTTCCAGCGCGCCTTCGACCAGGTCTTTCAGGAAGTTTGCCTTCAGGGTCTGCCCGTAGTTTTTGTTCTTTCCAATAACGGTCTGGTCGGGGAGGATGGGCCTACCCACCACGGGCTCTTCACCCTTGCCTACCTTCGTTCTCTGCCCGGCCTGCGCCTGCTGGTCCCCGGTTCCTATGCACAACTCGAGGAATTGCTCGCGGCCGCCCTTTCGGGATCCGGACCGACTCTGCTGGTCTATCCCAAAGATCGCGGTCCGGAACGGCTGGAAGCCCTGGATCCGGGAGCCCGTTTTCGGCTGCTGGCGGCCGGCAGCCTTGGGGAAACGGCCCGGGAGGCGGTTGAGCGCTTGCGGACCGACGGCCTTCCGGTCGGCTTTATCCCGGTGGGACACCTCAAGCCGCTGGATGAGGAGCTTTTGAGCCGGGCGGTCGAAAATGCCGGCGGGCTGATTACGGCGGAGGAAAATGTTCAAGGCGGGTTCGGAAGCGCGGTGCTGGAATGGTGCGGCGCTCGGGGCCGGCTTCTTCCCATCCTTAATATTACGGCGCCCGATCGGTTTGTAACCTTTGGCCGGCGCCGGGAACTGCTGGCGGAGATCGGCCTGGACGCGGCGGGCATTTACCGGCGGACGGCCGATTTCATCCGGAGCTTGATCTGACAGGAGGCCCATGGGCAAGACCGGGTTCGAGGTTAAGGTGGATATCGAGCGTTGCAAGGGATGCGGGCTCTGTTTGGCCTTCTGCACCCGGGGTCATCTATCTCTTTCGGAGACCAAGAACCGTCGGGGTTGCCATTATGCCCTGGTACGAGCGGGCGGTCAATCCTGTACCGGTTGCCTGCGCTGCGCCTTGATCTGCCCGGACGCCGCCCTGGAGATTACCCGGAGCGAAGGACCGGTTTTGGCAGTAAAATCGGATAAGTGATAGAATAAATCGAACCAGATTCGAGGAGGGAAAATGACGGATGTTTCAAGTAGTGCAGTTTCGCTGCTGGCACTTCTTCTTTCGGCCCTCGGCGTGACCGGGTTCATCCTGTCCCTCATCCTGCGGGAATTTAACCGGCCGAAGTTCGTGGTGGCGCTGATACTCTCCCTGGCCATGCTGGCCGGCGGGACTTACTTCTGCTGGAGGACTTTCCAGCCGCCGTTCGAGGGTACGGCCGGTTCTCGGTTGCCCGGCCGGAGTCCGGTCCTCGATCAGGACCGCCTGCCTCGGCCTTCGTCCGGGATCAGCCTCGAGCTGAAGCAGGGGGAAAAGCAGATTACCCTGGCCGACGGCGAGACCCTTCCCCTGAAGAAGGGGGCGCGGATCATTCTGACCGATGTCAAGGTTCCCGGAGTGGCGCCTTCCCGGATAAGGGTTAACGTGGTCGGTTTTATCGGCAATCCAAATCGGGAGGCCGAAGATCGAAACGTGGAGATTGACACCAATGGTTTCCTGCGGAAGTTCGCTTTGAATCCGGAGGGGACGCGTTACAAGGTGGCCGTTTTGCGGGACAAGGATGAAATTGCCGCCTTTTTCCTGGATTTGAAGTGATCCGCGGGCGGTTTTCACCCGGTTTGACAGCCGGAAGCGGGGGTGATACAATAATTCAAATAGAATTGCTCCGGCTCTAAAATGCTCAGAGCTCTTTTTTTTATTGAAACCTGTTAGAAAACCGGGAGGTGTGATTATGGATTATACGATGGGGTATTTGCTCGCATTGCTGCTGGTAGGCGTGGGTTTTCTGGCGTTTATCCTGGCCCTGATCGTCCTGGAAGTCAGCAAGCCGAAATTTGTGGTGTCTCTGATTCTTTCCCTGCTTCTGGTTCTCGCGGGCGGATACTACTATTATGTTGTCATGCAGGTCGAGAAGGGAGTTGCCAACGCCAACATAATCCACGGCCTCTTCTCGCCGGCCGCTCCGATGGTAGAAGCGCCCGTTGTTCCCGAAGTTCCGGCGACTCCGGCGCGATAAGCCCCGGTATTTAACCGTTTTTTTATCCGGGGCCTCCGGGCGTCGGGTAACCGGGGTGTTGACATGCTTAAGCTTCCTCGATTTACAAGAAAGATCCCGGAAGACCGGCGCCGGTGGCTTTGGGTTGCTGCCGGCGTAGTTTTGTTTTCCTTGCTACTTCTTCTGTTGCGCACCTGCGGACGACCGGCGGTCGGAAGTGGCCGCCGGCATCTTCAGGACCTTGCCTCCCCAAGCCCCGAACGGCGGATCGAAGCCATTCACGGATTGGTTCGTTTGCGCGCCAAAGCCGCCCTGCCCGAACTCGAAAAATTACTGGCTGAGGATTCCGAAGACCGGGTTCGTCGGGCCGCCGCCTACGCGTTTCTGAACCTGGACCCGGATGGTTTCCGTTCGCGGTTGTCGGCCAGCCAAAATGATCGGGTTAGCATCATCTGTCTGGAGATTCTGGCCCGGCAGGAGCGGGAGAAGGCCCTGCCGGAACTGGAGAGGTTGATCCGCTCGGCTTCGGCTCCGGTCCGTCTGGCCGCCCTCGCGGAGCTGGGATCGATCGGGGGATCGGAAGCGGTCGGGATTCTTTTCCGTTTGGTCGAAGAGACCCGGCTGGACAGCCGCCTTCAGGTGGAGGCACTGGTTCGCCTGGGGGAGCTGGCCGAACTTGACGCGGTTGAACGCCTGACCAAACTGGCCGAAAAGGAGTCCGACCCCTCAACGCGCAGGCTGATTCTGGATACCGCCGGCCGGATTGAGAAGAGGACGAACCCGGACCGGGCGCGATAAACAAAGAGCCCGCCTTTGTTAACAAATAATCTCGGAGGTGATTTATGCACCGACGGGGATTTACGCTGATTGAACTGCTGGTGGTTATCGCCATCATCAATATCCTGGCCAGCCAGATGCTGCCGGCCCTCTCCACCGCGCGGGAAAAAGGGCGTCAGGCCAACTGCATCAACAACCTCAAGCAATTCTCGTTGGCCATCGAAATGTACCGGATGGATTACAATTACGATTTCCCCTACTGGCTCAGCAACCTGCAGCCCACCTATCTTGGAAACTCTCCCAAAATCCTGCGCTGCCTGACCGACCAGAACGACGGTCTGCTGGGGCACGGTTTTGAGGAGTGGAACGCGAATGCTTCCGGCAACTGGAGCGGTTGTGATATTTACGGGCAGTCCAAAGCCGCCCGCAATGACAATCTTGGCGACGGTCCGACCAGCAACACCCCCCGTAACGGTTCCTACCTTTACATGTTCAATCCAGATCCGGCCCCGGACGTGGTGGTGGTACCGGAAGGGCTGGCCAGCGGTACCAGCTGGCGAGACTATACCCTCCACATGCTGACGAGTTCTCCCTACCGGGGACACACGCCGGCGGTTCGTTGCCTCTGGCACAAGAACCGGACGCTGGGACCGGTCCTGAATATCGCCAGCGAGGATTACGGCACTTACCTTTCCGAGTATTACGACTGGACGACCTCCTACCGTTGATCGGGGCATTTTAAAAGCGAGCGGAATGGGAATCCAAACATGACGGATAAAAACCAAAAGCAGTTTTTGAAGATCGCCGGTTTGACATTCCTGATTATTATTTTCATAACCCTGGGATTTGCCCGCGGCTGCCGCCGCGGCCGGACGCCCAGCGAAGCACTTCACCTGGAAAAGCTTAAGGATGACAAGGTCATGGTCCGGATCGAGGCCGCCTTCGCCCTTAGCCGGCAGGGTACGCCGACGGCGCTGCCGGCACTGGAGAAGACCTTGAAAGAGGACAACGATCCGGGTGTGCGCCGGGCGGCGGCCTGGGCGATCGCCTGCATCAAGCCGGAGAACCTGAAGCCCTACCTGACCGGATCAGACGCTTTTTTGAAGCTGGTCGCCCTCGAGAAGCTGGGCGAGCTTGATTTCCGCGCCGGCCGCCGTGATTTCCTGGCCGATCTCGTCCCGCGGATCCGGGATGAAAACCTGGAGGTAGCCCGGACGGCGGTCACTCTGGTGGCCCGGTCCGGCGGACCCAAGGCCCTGACCTCCCTGGAGGAGGCCGCCCGGAGCAGCGGCCTGGATGAGTCGATCCGGGTCCTGGCGATCACGAAACTGGGTGAAACCGGCGACGATTCGGTTCTTCCCGCGCTGAGTGAGATTGGTTCGAAGGAAGGCGGAGATCTACGCCAGGCGGCCCAGGAGGCGGCCAAGGCAATCACTGAACGCAAACGAGGTGAAACATGAATGGGGGCGGCAGGCGAAGAAATGGTTTTACCCTGATTGAACTGCTGGTGGTTATGGCCATCATTTCCATGCTGGCCGGCCAGTTGCTGCCGGCCCTGGCCGGGGCCCGCGAGAAGGGACGTCAGGCGAACTGCATCAACAACCTCAAACAGTTCTCCCTGGCTATTGAAATGTACCGCAATGATTTTACCAACGATTTTCCCTGCTGGCTCTCCAACCTTTACCCAAGTTACCTTTCCAGCCGGAAGGTGTATGTCTGTCTTTCCGATTTGAACGACGGGAATGCCGGCCACGGCAACCCCACCTATCCGGAGACGGCCGATTACAGCGGGAATCCCGATTCGGATCCGGCCATCGGGCTGCGTAACAGCCAGATCGAATCCTGCAGTTATTTTTACGAATTCAACGCCGCCGAATGCGACTGGTGGGAGGCCAGCTACGGAACCACCGGTGATCTCAACGGCGACGGGATCGTCACCTGGAAGGAGGCCAAGCGTTGCCAGATGACCGGCGTCGATGGCGTTCCCTCGATCACCGCCTACTTTGGCCACGTTCCGATTGTCCGATGCTTCTGGCATTACTACACGCACGACGGTCCGGTCCTCAACCTGGCCGTCGAGGATTACAACGTCTACCTGAGTGATGCCTTCTGGGAGACCACCTCGCGTTGAGTCGCCGGGATACCGAGCCGGCCGGTCCCGGTCAAAGAACCGGTTTTCGGTCGGGAAGCCAGGCTTCCGGGAAAACGCTTCGTAATCGTGAAAGGGGTGGATAATAAAATAATCGGACCTTGGTTTTATTGATGAACGGCTTTGGATTGGGAGACAGATTTTTATTCCCGGCAATGGCGGCCATTGCCGGGATGCTGATTTTGGGGGTGGGACCGGTTCGGGCCGAATCGCCGGTTCGGGTTCTCTTTGATTTTGAATCGGGCCTCCAGGGTTGGAGGCCGGTGGCCGGCCTGCCGGCCGCCGGGGAGTTGATCCGGCTGGATTCCGGTCTTGACGGGTCGGCCTGCCTGCAATTCGGGTTGAACCTGCCGGGCGAGGCCGGAGTGGCGGTTAAGATTGGTGAGAACTGGCAGCCATATCAATCGCTTCTCTTCGACCTGTCCGTTTCCGACAGCGCGCCCGCCGACCTGGAGTGCCTGGTTTACCTGAAGGACAAGGAATGGCTCTGGTACCAGAGCCGGCCGCGCCGATTGGAGCCGGGCACCCGGGTGGTGATCGGCCTGGGCCTTTCCGGTGTCAGTCTGGCCTGGAATCCGGAAGGGCACAAGCGCCCCTGGAACTTCTACAGCACCGAACTGATCAACGAACTGGGGCTGAAATTTCTGGCCCGGCAACCCGGCCGGGCCTGGATTCGGCTCGACAATGTCCGCCTCGACCCGGGTTTGTTCATTTCCTTTAAATTTGATCGTTTTCGAAACGAAACTCCTGAGAAAGTCCGGGCCGCTTCTTACCCGGGATTCCTTTCCGGCCCCCGCTTTTAAAAGGGAAGAGGCCGGCTTGACCATAAGCCATGAAGACCTTTTTGATGGATGACGCGCGCAATACCCTGGACCCGCGTCAAAAAGCGGCCTTATTTATCTTTCTGGTCGCCGCCGGGTTCCTGCTGGGCTGGCGGCGGCCGCTTTTCCTCTGGACTTTCAATTTTCTGGCCAGTTTCTTTTACCTGACCAGTTCCTTCTACAAGTTCCTGCTGGTTTTTCTTGGTTTATACCGCCGCAGCGAGATTTTTGTTCCGGCCGATGAACTTGACCGGATCGACCCGAAGGAGCTGCCGGTTTATACGATACTATTGCCTCTTTACCGGGAAACCGAAGTCCTGGACCAGCTTATTTCCTCGATCGCCCGGTTGGATTATCCCGCCGAGCGGCTCGACGTCAAACTGCTTATCGAGGCCAATGATACCCCGATGCGGGCGGCCCTGGCCGCCCGCTCCCTCCCCGGCAATTTCGAGCTGGTCATCATCCCGGATTCCCGGCCCAAGACCAAGCCCAAGGCCTGCAATGTCGGCCTGGAGCAGGCCCGGGGGGAATTCCTGGTAATTTATGATGCTGAGGACATCCCGGACTCCGACCAGTTGAAGAAGAGCGTCTGGGCTTACCGGAACCTCCAGGATCCCCGTGTAATCTGCCTTCAGGCCAAGTTGAATTACTACAACAGCCGTCAGAACCTCCTCACCCGATGGTTCACGGCCGAATATTCAATGTGGTTCGATCTCTATCTGCCCGGCATGGATTTTCTGCAGGTTCCCATTCCGCTGGGCGGGACCTCCAATCATTTCCGCACCGACAAGCTCCGGGAATTGGGCGGCTGGGATCCTTATAACGTGGCCGAAGATTGCGAGTTGGGCATCCGGCTCTTCCGGGCCGGTTACCGCACCCGGGTCCTGGACAGCACCACCTGGGAGGAGGCCAACAGCCACCTGGGCAACTGGCTGGCCCAGCGTTCCCGGTGGGTGAAGGGTTACCTGCAGACCTTCCTGGTGCACCATCGAAGGCCGGTCCAGCTGGTCAGGGAACTCGGCTGGTTCAATTACCTGAGCTTCAGCTTGAGCGTCGGCGGACTGTTTGTGGTACTGCTGTTAAACCCGCTCTACTGGGTAACCACCAGCCTCTGGCTGCTGCGTTACTGGGGCCGGCCGGAGCTGCTCTTTCCCAACCCTTACTACGAACTGGTGACCCGGGCCCTGCTGGCCGGAAACTTCATCTTCATTCTCCTGAATCTGCTGGGCTGCGTCCGCCGCCGTCTTTATTACCTGGTCCCGGTTACCTTCATCGCGCCGTTTTACTGGTTACTGATGAGCCTGGGCGCCTGGCAGGGTTTCCGGCAGCTGATCTTCTCCCCCCATTACTGGGCCAAGAGCCGCCACGGATTGACCGTTACCTTGCTGGAGGCCGGTGAAGCCGGGGTGGAGTAGCCCGGGCGGATAAAAGGCCGGTTTTGTTGGGTTGGCGGGAAAGAAACGGGCGTAATTTTTTAGTAGGTGGAGGGCGGTCAGGGTTTTTCAGCCGTCTGGTAGGCCTTTTGAACGGCTTCGGCCACCACCGGGGCCACCCGGCGGTCCAGCGGCGAAGGAATAATACACTCCGGGGTGAGTTCCGGGGGCGTTACCAGGGAGGCGATGGCAAGGCCGGCGGCCTGCTTCATGCCCTCGGTGATCTTTTTCGCCCGGGCCTGGAAGGCCCCCTTGAAGATGCCCGGGAATGCCAGCAGGTTGTTGACCTGGTTAGGAAAGTCGCTGCGTCCGGTGGCCACCACCAGGGCACCCGCCTGCCGGGCCTCTTCAGGGTCAATCTCGGGAATCGGATTGGCCAGCGCGAAGATGATCGGCCGGGCTCCCATCCGCCGTACCGCCTCGCCGGTCAGCAGGCCCGGCACCGAGACGCCGATGAAAACGTCGGCCCCTTCCAGGACCTCCGTCAGCGTTCCCTTCCGTTTGCCCGGGTTGCTGATCCGGGCCATTTCGAGCTTGGCTTCGTTGTCAACGTCACCCTTCCGGCCTTCGTAAATGGCGCCCCGGCGGTCGCAGATAATGATGTCCGGCACGCCTACGTCCATCAGGATTCTGGCCACCGCAATTCCGGCCGCCCCGGCCCCGGAAATCACCACCCGCAGGCTATCCATCCGCTTGGAGGCAATCTTCAAGGCGTTGATCAGGGCCGCGTAAACAACGATGGCCGTGCCGTGCTGGTCATCGTGGAAAACCGGGATGTCCAGCTTTTCCTTCAGCGCCGCCTCGATCCTGAAACAGCGCGGCGCCGAGATGTCCTCGAGGTTGATGCCGCCGAAGCTCGGCGCCAGCATGACAACGGTCCGGATGATCTCCTCGGTATCCTGGCTGGCCAGCACGATCGGGAAGGCGTCCACGCCTCCAAACTCCTTGAAGAGGATGGCCTTGCCTTCCATGACCGGCAGGGCCGCCTCCGGGCCGATATTGCCCAGGCCCAGCACGGCGCTGCCGTCGCTGACGATCGCCACCAGGTTGCCCCGGGAGGTGTAATCGTAGACCCGGGCCGGATCCCGGTGTATCTCCTGGCAGGCGGCGGCCACGCCGGGGGTATAGGCGAGCGAGAGGTCCCGCTTGTCGCGCAACGGTACCCGGCTGCGCAGCTCGATCTTCCCCCGGCTGGCCCGGTGCAGTTCCAGTGATTCCCGGAAATAATCCATTTAGAAGAGGCTGAACTTCACTATCAGGCCGGCGAAGACGATGGCCACGATCGACATCAGCTTGATCAGGATGTTGAGCGAGGGACCGGCGGTATCCTTGAAGGGGTCGCCGACCGTGTCGCCCATGACCGCCGCCTTGTGGGCTTCGGACTTCTTGCCTCCCAGGTGTCCGGCCTCGATATACTTCTTGGCATTGTCCCAGGCCGCGCCCGAGTTGGCCATCATGATGGCGACCACGAACCCGCTGGCGGTCGCGCCGGCCAGTAGTCCCATCACGCCGCTCACGCCCAGGAAGATGCCGACGGCCACCGGGGTGATGATGGTGACAATCGAGGGGACCAGCATTTCCTTCAGGGCGCCCTGGGTGCAGATGTCCACCGCCCGGGCGTAGTCGGGACGGGCCTTGCCTTCCATGAGGCCGGCGATGCTCTTGAACTGGCGGCGCACCTCGGCCACGATGCGCTGGGCGCTGCGGCCGACCGCCTTGATGGCCATGGAGCAGAAGAAGTAGGGGTACATGGCCCCGATCATGAGGCCGGCGATCAGGTTCGGGTCGGTGATCGAGAAGGCCATCTCCCCGGGTATCAGGTTGGCGATTGAATCCCGGAAAGAGACGATCAGGGCCAGCGCGGTCAGGGCGGCCGAACCGATGGCGAAGCCCTTGCCGGTGGCCGCGGTGGTGTTGCCCAGCGAGTCCAGGGCATCGGTCCGCTGCCGGACCTCGGGGGGCTGGTGGGTCATCTCGGCATTGCCGCCGGCGTTGTCGGCGACCGGGCCGTAGGCGTCGGTGGCCAGGGTGATGCCCAGGGTGGAGAGCATGCCGACCGCGGCGATGGCGATGCCGTAAAGACCGAGGGCGGGATTGGCGCGGCCGCCGGTCAGGTAATAGGCCGTCAGGCTGGCAATCACCACTATGATCACCGGGAAGATGGTTGAGAACATGCCGACGCCCAACCCTTCCAGGATGACGGTGGCCGGCCCGGTCTGGGAGGCCTCGGCCACTTCCTGGGTGGGCCGGTAGCCGTCCGAGGTGTAATACTCGGTGACATAGCCGATCAGGTTGCCGCCCACCAGCCCGGCGATGATGGCCCAGAAGACGCCGAAATTGCCCGGCAGGATGATCCGGACCAGCACCAGGGCCAGCAGGGCGGTCAGGATCGAGGCGCCGTAAGTGCCGCGGCGCAGGGCCTGGAGAAGTTCCGACTGGCTGGCCTTCTCGCCGGTGCGCACCAGGCCGGTGGCGAGGACCGAAATGATGGCCGCGCCGGTGGCGAAGATCATCGGCAGGGCGATTCCGGAAAGGGAGAGGCCGGCGGCCACCGAGAGGGCGATCGCGGCGATGATGGAGTCCAGGTAGGATTCGTAAAGATCGGCGCCCATACCGGCGATGTCACCGACGTTATCGCCCACGTTGTCGGCGATGACGGCCGGGTTGCGCGGATCATCCTCCGGGATGCCGGCCTCAACCTTGCCCACCAGGTCGGCGCCCACATCGGCCCCCTTGGTGAAGATGCCGCCGCCCACCCGGGCGAAGAGAGCCTGGCCGCTGGCGCCCATGCCGCTGGCAAAGAGCGTGGCGCCGATCCGGCGCACCATTTCGGCCTCCGGCCAGCCGCGGTAGAACCATTTGAGCACGATCCACCAGAAACCGAGGTTGAGCAGTGCCAGGGCGACTACCGGAGCGCTCCGTTGAGCGAGGTGCGGGCGGCCGCCGCGGTGCGGTGGCTGCTCTGGGTGGCGATGTTCATGCCGATGAGACCGGCCAGGGCCGAGCAGAGGGTTCCGGTCAGGAAGGCGGCCGCGGAGAGGACCGGGAGCAGCCCGGACAACTCCATGACCGTCAGGATCACGAAAAGAATCAGCGCGTAGATGGAAACGCTGGTGTACTGGCGTCTGAGGTAGGCGAAGGCCCCTTCCCGGACGGCCCCGGCCACCTGGCGCATCTCGTCGCTGCCCTCTTCGGTGCCCTGAATCTTCTTGATCAGAGAATAAACGAAGATCCCGATGATCGCCGTTCCGATCAACGGCGCCCAGCCGATCATATTAAACATCCCGCTCCTCCTTTTGTTGGTTGATGAACGAGTAAATTTTCTCCAACGATTCTTCGATGATTTCCGGAAGTTTTGCTTCCTCTTCCGGGTTGAAGGGACTCAGGACGAAATCGGCCCAGTCGATTCCTTCCGGGGCCGGCCCGATCCCGATGCGCAGCCGGGCGAAATCCGGTCCGATCCGGTCGATGATCGACTGCAAGCCGTTGTGTCCGCCCGAACTTCCCTGGTCGCGCAGACGGAGCAAACCAAAAGAAAGGCTCAGGTCGTCGCAGACCACCAGGAGCCGTCCGGGATCAAGACCTTCGCGGCCCAGCAACGAGAGCACCGCCGTTCCGCTGTTGTTGACGTAGGTGGTCGGTTTGGCCAGCAGGAGTTCGACTCCGGCGAGTCCCGCCCGGCCGACCAACGCGTTGTCCTTCTTCCGAAACCCGGCCGTTCCGGTCTTTTCGGCCAGTCGGTCCAGCACCCGGAAACCGAGGTTGTGCCGGGTCGAAATGTAACGGGCCTCCGGATTGCCAAGGCCGATTATAAGCAGGCGCATTGCCGTGGCTCGCGGTCATTCATCCGATCGGTCACGATTCCTTGGTTTCTTCCTTCTTCTTGCGGCGTTCCTCGGCGACCTCTTCGCTGATGACCTCGGGCTGGACCTCCTCGGTCACCGGCTCCGCCGGCGCCTCTTCCTCGACCTTCTTGGGCGCCAGGACCGAGACGATCGGTTCGTTGACGTGAGTCAGGATGCGGACTCCCTCGCCCAGCTGGAGATTGGAGACATAGATGGAATCGCCGATGTTCATGGCATTGATGTCCACCGAGATCTTTTCGGGCAGGTCCTTGGGCAGCGCCTCGATTTCGACTTCCCGAAGCACCTGATCCACCACGCCGCCCTGCTTCACGCCCGGCGCCTCGCCGGTCAGTTCGATCGGGATAGTCAGCCGCAACTTCTCCCGGGCGGCGATCTTGTGGAAGTCCAGGTGCAGGAAACGGTTGGTGATCAGTTCGTGCTGGTAGTCCTGGAGAACGCCCTGGATCCGGGATTCCTTACCGCCGTCATGGATGACCAGGTCCAGGATGACCTGCTTGCCGGCGATTTTCTGCCAGAGCTTGAAAAATTCCTTCTCCGGGACGCTCAGAAGCTGGTTCTTGGACTTGTGCCCGTAAACGACCGCCGGGATCTGGTCATTGCTTCGCAGTTTGTGAACGGCATTCTTGCCCTTCTCCTTGCGCAGGTAACAATTGAGTGTTTCCGCCATTTTACGCCTCGTTTTGCCTGGGAGATCCACGGACTCGGGACCGCCCCCTCAGGGGTCCCCGGCCCGGACGGGGATCGGTGCTGAATAATAGCGATGGATTATCCTGATATTATATAACCAAAGGCCCGTTGCGGTCAAAGTCGGCGGGCCCGGTCCCGCTCCTTCTCCCGGTATTCGCGCAGGAAACTGCGCCGGGTGACGAGGGGAAGGTGCTGGGGGTAAAGCACGCCCGTGAGATGATCGGTTTCATGCTGAATGATGCGGGCCATCAAACCCCGGGCCTCGATTTCCATCGGCTGGCCGTCCAGATCCAGGAAGGCGGCGCAGATTCTTTCGTGGCGGCGCACGGTGGCCGACATGCCGGGCAGCGAAAGGCAGCCTTCCTCGCCGATCATCTCTCCCTCGGCCTGCCTGATCCGGGGATTGATGAGGACCAGGGGGGTTTCCAGTAGTCCCTCCAGGGCGTCAATCACCACGATGCTCTTGAGACATCCCACCTGGTTGCCGGCCAGTCCGACGCCCCGGGAGGCCCGCATGATGCGGAGCATCTCCTGGCTCAGAGCCCGGATGGAGCCGTCGATGTTTTTTATCTCGAGGGCCTTCTGTTTCAGGATGCGGTCCGGGTAATAGCGCAGGCGGAGTTTTTCCATGGGTGGCCGGAGCGGTTTTTTCTTAAAAGGCGGTTTCCAGGCGGTGCAGGAGCTCGTGGTTGACCGCTTCCCGGGC
>JAKJFK010000201.1 GCA_022704925.1 candidate division TA06 bacterium
CTCCGGTCCAGGCCGGCGGTATGGGTGGCGGCCGCTTCCAGCCAGGCGCGGCCCGCCAGGCGCCGGCCGGAACGGAGCTCATAGCCGGCCGGCGGCCGGCCCGGAAGATTGACCGGCAGGGGCCAGAGTCCGGCCGGCAGGCCGGCCGGCAGCAAGAGCTCGCCCTCCCCGGCCAGGGTCTCCAGGTGGCGCTGCGCGCTCTCGATCACCCGGTCGGTCCGGTCCAGCAGCTGCTGCTTCACGGTGAAATCCTCGCCGCCGGACCGGTGGGCGCTGCAGAAACTGATCAGGATGTCCTTGGTCCGGCTTGCCAGCTCCGCCTCGGAGACCGGCGCGCCGGCCCCGGCCAGTTCCTTCAAAAACTGCCAGGCCCGGGCGCCGCCGAAGGAGTAGCTGTAACTCTCCTGGTCGCTCAGCCGGTGCGGATCCTTCCGCTCCGAAAGGCCGCCCTTCCCCGACTTGTACCAGGCGCAGGCGTCCACCAGCCGGGTCAGGTCGTTCTTGGTGTAATCGCGGCCGTCGATCAGTTCCAGCGCGCCGGCCGGCGGGTGGAGCGCCAGCGCCTCCCGGCAGGCGACGAAACGGTGGCCGGCCGCCTCGGCCAGGGTCAGAATCCGGTCGTAGGCGGCGATCTTCTCCGGATCAACTTTATTCTCCAGGCCGATGTGGTAGGTGCCCATCTGGACCTGCTGAACCTTCTCCTGGTGAATGTTGAAATGCTCCCAGTCGGAGCACTCGACCACCAGGGGCGTCCGGCCCAGCCGGTCCAGCACCACGGCCGGATCGTAATCATAGGCGGCCGGGTTCTGGCTGAAACGCTGGAGCGCCGCCCCCTCGCCCCGGGAACCGGCGTCAGGGAAGCGGCTGGTCGGCAGGCCCGGAATCTCAATCCCGAAGGCCCCGCGCAGGCGGTAGGTGTGGCCGGTAACTCCCAGTTCCAGCTCGGCGGCGTTTTCGACGTTCAGGCTGTCGAACATCGTGTACTTGAACCCGGCCTCCAGCAGGGATCCGGGCATGCCGCGGTTGAGCATCGATTCCGCCGGCCAGTAGCCGTCGGCCGCCACTCCAAAGAGGTCCCGGCAGACCCGCTGGGCGAAGACCAGGTTGGCCAGGTTCAGTTCCGGAACCGCGCCCTGGAAGTTGTGCGAGTAGCCGCCCACCGAAACCTCGGCCTGGCCGGCCTCCATTAACCTCCGGACCTGCCCGATCAGCTCGGGATGGGTGTGGGAGAACCATTCCAGGTCCTGGCCGCCGAACTGCAGGGTCAGGTGAACCTTCGGATGCTTCTCCAGCACCTCCAGGGTGGCCTGATAAACCTCGGCCAGGAAGTGCCACTCGGAGACCTGGCGGCGCCCCCACTGGAGGGAGCCGTGCCACATCAGGGCGATATCGGCCATTATCTTTTACTCCTTGGATGACCGGGCGCCCGGGGTCCGGCCGCGCTTGCGGCCGGCGGGGCCGGCGAGAAAGTGTTTCCGGAAGTTGCCGCCCAGGATGGCCCGTTTCTCCGCCTCGGAGAAGCGGCCCATCAGGATCCGGCCGACGGCCGGCCGCGGGTCGATGAAGGGACAATCGGTCCCCAGCAGCAGGCGGTCGATGCCGGCGCCGTCGGCCAGCCGCTCCAGCCACCAGCCCGGGATGGCGCTGCCGCAGGTGTCCAGGAAGATGTTGGCGGCCTTCACGGCCACCCGGATGGCCGCCTCGTGACCGCCGGGCCCACCGCCGCTGTGTCCGAGGATAAAACGGACCGACGGGTAGCTGCGGGCGATCTCGAGGAAAAAGTCCGGGTGGCAGCGCTGGTCACCCCAGGTATGGCTGAGCACGAAACTCCGGTGTTGGCGGGCGAACTTCCAGGCCGGCTCGTAATTCCGGCCGGTAACCGGGTAAAGGTGCGTGTCCGGGTGGATCTTGATCCCGATCGCGCCGGCCCGGAAGGAGCGCTCGAGGTCGGCTAGCGACTCCTCCGGGAAATGTGGATTGTAGATGGCCAGGCCGAAGAAGCGGCCCGGGAACTTCCGGAGCGCTTCCAGCATCAGGTCGTTGCTGCCCCGGAAATCGGGGCCGATGCCCAGGTGGGGCACGATGCAGGCCGCCCTTATCCCGCATCGGTCCATCACCCTAACCATCCCCGCCGCCGAAGGGTCCCCGGCGATCGGGAAGTTGAACCAGGGACCGAGATGGGCGTGGCAGTCGATGATCTCCAGGCCCTCAACCGGTTCGCCGGACCGGGCCGCTTCGTGCAGCTTCATTGCACCCCCAGCAAACGCTTCAGGTTCCCGGCCGCGATCGCCTGCCGGTCGGCCGCCGGGATACCGGCGTAAATGATCCGGGCCAGGGCGCCGCCCAGGTCCATGAAGGGCGCCCGGGAACCGAAGAGCAGGCGGCCGCTGCCGAAGCGGCGGCAGATATCCTCGATGCCCTCGTAGGTGACATAGGCCGAGGTCTCCAGGTAGAGGTTGGAAAACTTCTCCAGGAGCGGGTAGAGAATCCGGCCGTGCCGGTAGCCGGTGGCGGCGATGACCAGGGGCAGGCCGGGATAACGGCCCAGGATCCGGGCCGCCTCGTTCCAGTCAGCCTGGTTCAGTTCCAGGAAGGTCGGTAGCCGATACTCGGCCAGGAAATCGAAGAGGGAAGCGCAGTTCCAGTCGGCCAGCGTGTAGCGGTGCTCGACCGGGAAGAGGCGGACCGCCCGGATGCGCTTCGCCCGGACCGCCCCTGCCAGTTCCTCCGGCTTGAATTCGCCGGTGGCGAAGGGAAGCAGCACCGCCGCCGGGTAAAGACCGGCCGCGCCGGCCAGCTCGCGCCAGAGCTGGCGGTTCCCCTCGGCCGGGTCGTAATGGCGGGCCCAGCTATGGTAGACCAGGCCACCGGAGACCCGGTGTCGGGCCAGCTCCGCCTCGAGGCCGGCCCGGTCGTGAAAGAGGAGTGCCTGCTCGGTCCAGCGGCCCAGCATCAGGTTGGCGTCGAGAAATTCCAGGGATCCCGGCCGCGGCCGGAGCGGGCCGGCCGGCCGCTTCTTCTTTTCTTTCATAGCGAGGCGAACTCCTCAACCAGTTCGGCCATCTTGCGCACGGCCAGTCGATAGACGCGTCGGCCCAGT
>JAKJFK010000202.1 GCA_022704925.1 candidate division TA06 bacterium
ATCAGGTAGGTCTTGATGAATTCGCGGCCCAGGTAACGGTCGATTCTCTTCATCGGCAGCGTCAGTCGAGCCGGCCCAGGAAGTAAAGTCCGGTTCCCAGCAGGCAGAGGTCGGGCAGGAAGAAGAGGGCGGCCAGGCCGGTCTTCAAGCCGGCCAGGGCCTGGAGGCCGGACATGGCGAAGTAGTAACCAAGCACCAGGCCGCAGGCGGCCGCCACCCCCCAGAGGTTCCGGTGCACGACGATGCCCAGTGGAATTCCGATCAGGATGAAGAGCAGCGGGGTGAAGGCGAAGGCGGCCCGGCGCAGGATCTCAACCCGGGCGGCCGGGGAGCCGAGCCGGGCCAGCCCGGCCAGCGTCTCCTCGAGGAGCTTGCGTTTCGGCGCCTTGAAACCGGGCAGGTTCCGGGGCAGCGGGAAGAGGTAGGTGCTGAACGAGAGTTTCTGGAAGGTCTCCGGCTTCTCGGGCTGGTAGGTCTGGATAACGCCGTCCTCCAGCATCAGGTTGAGTTTTCCCCAGCGCCAGACCGGCCGCAGCCGGCGGGCCGAGAAGGTGCGGACCTGGTCCCGGTCGCGCTGGTAAATGGTCACCCGGGCCTGGCTGTCCTTGCGGGGAATGAAGATGACGATGTCCGGGAACTCGGTCACTACCGAGCCCGGCTTGATCAGCGAGGTCTGGGGATTGAAGCGGCTCCGTTCCAGCAGCAGCTTGCCCTGGTAGAGGGCGTTGGGTTCGATGACACCGGTCAGGCCGAGATGGCCGGCCGAGAGGAGCAGGCCGGCTATCAACAGCGGCGCGGTGATCCGGCCCACCGAAATACCGGCGCCTTTCAGGGCCAGGTACTCCCGGTCCTGGGCCAGCCGGCTGAAGATCAGCGTCACCGAGATCAGCACCGCCAGCGAGAAGGCGTAGGGAAACAGGGCCAGCAGCTGCCAGAACCAGTATTCCAGGACCTGGAAGGCCGGCAGGATCTTCTTGACCAGCAGTTCGACCAGCCGGAATAACTGGCCGAGCGAGAGCAGGAAGAGCACGAAGCCCAGCGCCGGCAGTCCGGTGGTCTGAAATTCCTTCAGCAGGTAGCGGCTGACAAGTTTCATGGTCGGGCCGGGGCTGCGCCCGGGCGAAAGATATTGTAACATACGGAAGCGGCCGGGCTTGACCGGCCCGGCCTCAGATGTTATCATTCTTAAAAACGTAACACTGAGACGGAGGTTCGCTCGTGGAAAGGATAATCCGGTTCGGGGTTTCACTGCCGGCGGAGTTGTTGAAGCATTTCGACCGGGAGTCCGGCCGCCGCCGCTACGCCAATCGCTCGGAGGCCATCCGGGACCTGATGCGTGACTGGCTGGTTCGGCGGGCCTGGTCTGATTCCCGGAGCGAGGTGGTGGGCACGGTCACCCTGGTTTACGACCACCACCGCCGGGAGCTGGTCGGCGAGCTGACCGAAATCCAGCACGGGGCTCACCGGATGATCATCTCCAGCCAGCACATCCACCTTGACGACGACAACTGCCTGGAGGTGGTGATCATCCGGGGCCGGGCCGGCGCGGTCCGGCAGCTGGGCGAGCGGCTGCGTTCGGTCCGCGGCGTCAAGGTGGGCGAGCTGGTGATGGCCTCCACCGGCGCCGGCCTGCATTGACCGCATAAAACTAAGGAGGAATGATGCACATACCCGACGGTTTCCTGACACCCGCCACCTACCTGCCGGCCTGGCTGGCCTCGGCCGGCTTCCTGGCTGGTTTCCTGAAACGGCTGGCCGGCACGCTCCAGGATCGGGCGGTGCCCCTGATGGCGGTACTGGCCGCCTTCATCTTCGCCGCCCAGATGCTCAACTTCCCGGTTTACGCCGGCACTTCCGGCCACCTGCTGGGCGGGGTGCTGGCGGCGGTGCTGGTCGGCCCTTACGCCGGGGCGGTGATCATCAGCCTGGTTCTGGTTGTGCAGGCTCTGGTTTTTCAGGACGGCGGCCTGACCGCCCTGGGCGCCAATATCTTCAACATGGCCCTGGTCGGTTCCTTTTTGGGGTATTTCATCTACGCCGGCCTGGTCCGGGTGCTGGGGTCGGCCCGGCGCCTCTGGGCGGCCGGTGCGGCCGCCTGGTTTTCGGTGGTGCTGGCCGCCGGTCTCTGCGGGCTGGAGCTGGCTCTTTCCGGGACTGCACCTCTGGAGCTGGTCCTGCCGGCCATGCTCTTGATCCATCTGCTGATCGGCCTGGGTGAAGCCCTGATTACCGTGGCCATTCTGCAGGCCGTCTTCCGCGTGCGGCCCGAATTGGTTTACCTTTCTTAAACCGGACACCCATGAACAAAAAAGAGCTTCTTTTCGGTTTATTGATTGCTCTGGTTTTGGCTTTTCTCTTTTCGCCCTTAGCCTCCTCCTGGCCCGACGGCCTGGAGAAGGTGGCCGAGGGGCTCGGGTTCCTGGAACGGGGCGGCCCGGCCGCGCCGGCGCCGGCGCCCGACTACCTGGTGCCGGGCATCCGCAGCGAGGCCCTGTCGACGGCGCTGGCCGGCCTGACCGGCACCCTGCTGGTCTTCGGCGCCTCCCTGGGCCTGGCCGCGCTGCTGCGCCGCAAACGGGCTCGCTGAGAACATGGCCGTCGCGAACGGTAAGTCACCGGCCGCCTCGTTCCTGCATCGGCTTGATCCGGCCTGGAAGTTCGGCGCAGCCGTGGCCGGGGTTCTCTTGATGACCGGGCTGCCGGCCGGGGCGCGGGGCTTCTTTATCGCCTATGGCCTGGCCCTGTTGCTGCTGACCAGCCTGGCCCGCCTTTCGCCCTGGTACCTGCTGAAGAAACTGCTGGCCATCCTGCCTTTCCTGCTGCTGCCCCTGGTTTCGATCCCCTTGCGGTCCGGCGGTCCGGCCCTCTTCCGGTTATTGCTGGTCCGGTCGCTCTTTTCCCTTTATACCCTGGTTCTCTTCTCCGCCACCACCTCCTTCCCGGTGCTCCTGGAGCGGCTGGAATCGTTGCGAGTCCCGCGGCTGGTCACTGTGACCCTGGCGCTCCTGTACCGCTACCTCTTCCTGATGGCCGGCGAGGTGGAACGGTTGAAACGGGCGGTGCTGGCCCGCAGCGGCCGGGGCGGCTC
>JAKJFK010000203.1 GCA_022704925.1 candidate division TA06 bacterium
GAAACCGCCGGAACTGCTGCCGCCGCGGCCGCCGCCGGAAGTCCCGCTCGGAATCATCCCCAGCCACCAGGGCCAGTGCCGGCGCCAATCATTCCGGTACTGGTTCTTCAGACGGCGCTGGAGCAGGGAACCCCAGATGGGCGCGGTGAAGCCGCTGCCCCAGGCAATGAAGAAGGGGACCAGCATCATGGTGATCAGAACCCGGCCCTGGGCGACGGCCTGGCCGATCGGGGTGGCCGCCGTCGGCGGCAACTCGGTCAGCAGGTTGAGGCCGCCCAGCACGGCCAGCTGGAGGATCAGGCCGGCGAAGCCGGTGATCATGAAGCTGAAGAAGAGGCAGAAGCCGAGCCAGAAGATCACGAATGGCCAGGGAGGAGCCTTCGGCAGGCCGGTCTTCGTTTCGACCGGCCCGGTCGATTCGCCGCGGATAATGCGGCCCAGTTCCTCGAGGGCGGCCTTGAGGCCGGGGCCGTACTCGCCCTTGCGGAAGGCCGGCTGCATGACCTGGCGGATGACCGCGCCGGCCCGGCCGTCGGTAACGCTGCCTTCCAGGCCGTAGCCGACCTCGATCCGGATCTTGTGCTCGGCCATGGCCACCAGGATGAGGATGCCGTTGTTCTTCTCCTTCTTGCCGATGCCCCAGCGGTTGAAGAGCTCGTTGGCGTAGCCTTCCAGGTCGGCCCCCTCGAGGCTGGAAATGATGGCCACGCCGATCTCGGCGCCCGTCTCCGACTCGATCCGGCCGGCCAGCGCCTCGAGTTCCTGCCGTTCCCCCTCCTGGAGGGTCCAGGCGAAATCGTTGACATAACCGGACGGGGAGGGATACTCCGGGGCGGCGGCCAGGAACGAAACGCCCAGAAGGATCAGGGCCGGCAGGGCGGCCAGAAGCTTGAGAAAGCGGCGGCCGCCGGAAAGCGTGTCCGGTCTCATTCGGTCACCAAAAGTTTGAAGAGCCGCCGGCCGGCCCGGCGCGAAACCCGGACCCGGCCGGCGACGGTCTTCTCCCGGCCCGAAGCGGCCAGGCAGAAACGGCGGGCCGCCTCGATCCCGGCATAATCGGCCCGATGCTCCGAGCCGAGCAGTTCGGAAACCAGCCGGCGGAGCGCCTCGCGCTGGAGGGCCGGGTGAAGCTTCTCAAAGGCGGCGGCGTCCAGGGAGAAGGAATCCTTTCGCCGTTCCTGGCCGGCCAGGAAGGCGGCCGCCCGGCCGGTCAGAAAATCATGGTCGGCGGCGGCGGTTTCGGCCAGGCGGCCGAGGGCCTCCTTGAGGCGCGGGTTGAATGATTCGAGGATCGGCATCACCTCGAGACGCAGGCGGTTGCGGCTATACTTCGGGTCGAGGTTGCTCTCGTCGAGCCGCCATTGATGGCGGCCCGATTCCAGGTAATCCAGGAGGTCGGCGCGGGACTCGGCCAGCAGGGGCCGGATCAGCCGGAGCGGCGAGCCGGGGGCCAGCGGCCGAACAGGGCGCATGGCGGCCAGGCCCTGGAGCCCGCTGCCGCGCAGGAGGTGCAGGAGAAGCGTCTCGGCCTGGTCGTCGAGGTGGTGGCCGACGGCGACCGCGTGGCAGGAGAAACCGGCGGCGGCCCGGGCCAGGAAATCGTAACGGGCCCGCCGGGCGGCGTCCTCGCCGGCGCCGGCCCTGAGACCGGCCCGCTCGGAAACAAAGGGCACCCGGTACTTCCGGGCCAGGGCGGCGCAGAACTCGAGGTCGGCCGCCGAGGCGGACCGCAGTCCGTGGTCAAGGTGGGCCGCAAAAAGGGAGCACTGGAGGCGGGGGCGCAGGGCGCGCAGCAGGTGGAAGAGAGCGACCGAATCCGGGCCGCCGGAGGCCGCGACCAGGACGCGGTCGCCGCGGCCGATCAGGCCGTGGTCCCGGATGAACCCGTATACCCGCGCTTCAATCTTCATGGGCGGGAAACCGAATCAATGCTGGCAGCCGGGGCAGAAGTAGGTGGTCCGGCTGCCCTCCCGGCAGGCCTTGATGGGCACGCCGCAGCAGGGACAGGCCTCGCCGCGACGGCCATAGACGCGCAGGGAGACCTGGAAGAGGCCGCTGCGGCCGTCGGCCTGCCGGTAATCCTGGATCGAGGTGCCGCCGGCGGCCAGGGCCTCCTTGAGCACCGCGCGCATGGAACGGTAAAGACGGCCGGCCTCGGCGCCGGAGAGGGAACCGGCCGGCCGGTCGGGACGGATACCGGCCCGGAAGAGGGCCTCGGCCGCGTAGATGTTGCCCAGGCCGGCCACCGCCTGCTGGTCGAGCAGCAGGGACTTGATGCGGGCCTGGCGACCGACCAGGATGCGGCGCCAGCGGGCCGGCGAAAAGTCCGGGTCCAGCGGTTCCGGCCCAAGGGCCAGGGCCGGGAAGGGGTCGTCAGTCCGGTAATGGAAGCCACCGAAACGGCGGGTGTCGTGGTAGTAGAGCAGGAAGCCGTCGTCGAGAAAGAGGAGGAGGTGGCCCAGGCCGGTCGGAACCCGGGCGCCGGCCTTTTTGGAAAGGCGGCGGTGGAGGAGGCGGCCGGACATCTTGAGGTGGACCAGCAGGTGGCCGGCCGGTTCAAGGTCGAGGCAGAGATACTTGCCGCGGCGCCGGAGTCCGACGATGCGCCGGCCGGTCACCAGCCGGACGAATTCGGCCGGGCCGGGCGCCTTGACGACCCGGGGATCGACGATCCGGATCCGCTTGATGGTGCGGCCCGTGATGGGGCCGGCCAGGCCGCGCCGGATGGTCTCGACCTCGGGCAGCTCGGGCATAATCAGCACTCCTCGGCGGTGAAGGGGGAGGCCAGGTTGGGGTTCTGGCGGTCAAGGTAATCCTGGAGGATGATCTGGGCGGCCAGGCGGTCGATAACCTTGCGCCGCTTGGCCCGGGAGAGGTCGGCCTCCAGCAGGTAACGCTCGGCCTGCTGGCTGCTGAGCCGCTCGTCCCAGCGGGTGACGGCGCAGCCGGTCAGTTCCTTGAGGCGCTCCATGAAGGCCAGGGTCCGCCGCACCTGGGGATTCTCGGTGTTGTCCATGGAAAGGGGGATGCCGACCACCACCAGGTTGACCTCGTAACGGCGGACCAGCTCGGGCAGCTCCGA
>JAKJFK010000022.1 GCA_022704925.1 candidate division TA06 bacterium
TACCCGTCCCATTATTTTACCCTTACGCTCAACCAGACCGACAACCGGAATTTTGTTAGCAACGCCACGACCACTATGCAGTTGCTTATTTGCGTGCTTATTCTTTTCTTTACCGCCGATATAGGTTTCGTCAACCTCAACTATGCCTGTCATTTGATGGTATGCGGTGCAAGCCTCTCTAATCCGATGAGCCATATACCAAGCGGTTTTTTGAGTTACCCCCAATTCTTTAGCAAGTTGAATAGACGAAATACCTTTACGGGTAGTCCCCATTATATACATCGCCAAAAGCCAAGTGCGGACAGAAATATGACTGCCTTCCATAATCGTGCCTGTTTTGCAGGTGAATTTGTTATTGCACTTTCCGCATTTAAACGGCTGTTTTCCCGTTCCGACATAGACCAATTCGCTATCACAATAAGGGCAAGTAATGGTTTTGCCCCATCGTTTTTCAACGAAAAAGTCAACGGCGGTTTTTTCATTCGGAAAACGAACGGTTAGAAAATCTATTATGCTACTCTCTTTGACTTGTTTTATATTTTTCATACTTATATTATACCATTAAAATAAAAATGTTGTCAAGTACCTGAAAACACTTATCTTAAAAATCAGGTGTTATTAAGTATATAGTTCCCTTTGCAAACGGTGCGTTCCCGCCCGGTGAGATCGAAGCGTCCGTCAAACCGCCCGTTTTTAACATTGGAACGGCGGTTGAAACGCTTGACGCCGGATTCAATCTAATCACGACCGTATTTTTTAAGGAACCAGTTTTTCATGTGTTGCACCGTGATCAAATAGGCGGCCACTATTATTATCAGCGCGATAAAATAGCCCGGCGGCGGTTGAACAAATCCAAAATGTTTTCCAAGCGGGATAAACGGCAGTACGAGCCCTATTGTAGCGATGTAAATAGACGTAAACATCAAAAACTGGCTGGGCTTGCTTTCGATGAACGGGATCTTATCGGTGCGGATAATATGGATAACCAATGTCTGCGTGCAGAGTGATTCCAGGAACCACCCCGTATTAAATAACGGCTGTCGGGCGTGAAAGATAAACCACAACACCCCGAATGTCGCGAAATCGAAGAGGGAGCTCACGGGGCCGATAAACAGCATGAACTTCTTGATGTAATCGACATTCCACGGTCTTGATTTCGCCAGGTATTCCTTGTCAACCTCGTCCGAGGGAATGGCGATCTGCGAAATGTCATAAAGAAGGTTATTCAAGAGTATCTGGATGGGCAGCATGGGCAGAAAAGGCAAAAACAGGCTCGCGCCGGTCATGCTTAGCATATTGCCGAAATTGGAGCTGGAGCCCATTTTGATGTACTTCAGAATATTGCCGAAAGTTCTTCGTCCTTCCAGAACACCGTCCTCAAGGACCAGGAGGCTTTTCTTTAAAAGAATGATATCCGCCGATTCCTTGGCGATGTCCACGGCATTGTTGACTGAAATCCCGACATCCGCCGTTTTAAGGGCGGGAGCGTCGTTGATGCCGTCACCCAGATATCTCACGATATGCCTGTTATCATGCAAGGCGTGAATAACCCGTTCTTTCTGAAGCGGTGAAAGACGGGCGAAGATAGTTGTCGTCTTAACCAGCTCCCGCAGGTCAGCGTCGCTTGCTTTTTCAACCTGGTCGCCTGTCACGAAGCCTTTAATCTTCAGCCCGACCTCGGCGCATATTTTATTGGTGACCAATTCATTGTCGCCGGTTAAAACCTTGAAATCAATGCCGAGGTTTTTAAGTCTTTCGATCGTTCTTCTGGCCGAGGCCTTGGGCGGATTGAGAAAAGCGATGTACCCCTTGAGGATCAGGCTCTGCTCATCGTCTTTCGTGTACTTATCTTTTGGTTGGTCAAAATCCTTGTAAGCGACCGCCAGCACGCGGAAACCTTCGGCGCTCAAATTGTCATACTCTTTCTTCAACTCGGGGAGGATCAGGTTTCCGTCATCCAGCTCCAGCACCTCGCCGTCAAGTTCAAACCGCGTGCATCTCTTGTATATTTCCTCGGGCGCGCCCTTGACGATGAGCCGGTGCTGATTTATTTCCCCCACTACCACGGACATGAGCTTGCGCGAAAAATCAAACGGCACCTCGTCGATCTTCTGGTATTGCTTGACGACCAGTTTCCCATGCCTTAGAATGGCGCGGTCCAGGAGATTTTTCAAGCCGGTCTGATAATAGCTGTTGATGTAAGCAAGCCTGAGCACGTCATCATCTTCCCGGCGCACGACATCACAATGATGCTCGATAACGATTTTATCCATTGTCAGCGTGCCGGTTTTGTCCGTGCAAAGCACGTCCATCGCCCCGAAATTTTGAATGGCGTTGAGATGCTTGACAATGACTTCCTTTTTCGACATGGCGATAGCGCCCTTGGAAAGGTTGATCGCCACCAGCATGGGCAACATCTCCGGCGTAAGGCCCACGGCAACGGAAAGGGCGAAGAGGAGGGCTTGTATGATATTGCCCTTGTTGAAGGCATTAATGCCAAAAATGATAAGGACCAAAATAATCATGAGGCGTATCATGAGCCAGGTAAACGCCTGAATGCCCTTATCGAAACTGCTGGCGATACTGATGGTGGCCAGCTTCTTTGATATTTCGCCGAATTGGGTGGACAGGCCGGTTTTGACTGCCATTCCCAGGCCGGTTCCACTTACCACGCTTGAACCCATGAAGGCAATATTGGTCAAATCAGCGGGCGAACGCTTTGACGTGGAAGGGATTTCCGGGTTTTTTTCAACTGGAAAGGACTCGCCGGTCAGGGAGGCCTGGTTGATAAACAGGTCCTTGGCCACAATAATTCTCAGGTCCGCCGGGATCATGTCCCCGGCATACAGATCGACAACGTCACCCGGCACGATTTCCCTGATGCGTATTTCCCGCGCCTTGCCGTTTCGGTAGACCGTGGCGGTCGTGCGCACCATTTCGCTCAGTTTTTCGGCTTCCTTGCTGGCGCGGTGCTCCTGGATGAAGGAAAGGAAGATGCTGATAAGCGCCATGATAACCACTAAAATGGCGCTGATTTTCTCACCGAAGAAGAGGGAAAAACCGGCGATGATCAAAAGAACGATAACAAGCGGGTTGAGAAACTTGGAGAAAATCTCGAAAATGATTGTCCGCTTTTTGGGGCGCGCCGGTTCGTTGTATCCGTATTCTTCGATTCTTTCGTTCGCCTGTGCTTCGGTCAAGCCCTTGGGGGCTGTCGACAACTTTTCGAAAAGCAGTTCCGGAGGGCATCCGATATAATCGAAGTCCCAGGTTTGCTTTTTATGGTTATTATTCGAATTAAGTTTCATTGCCCTGGATTGAATTGAGATGGCAGCCTGAGAAACTTCCGACAAGTCCCGTGTTTTCTTTTCTTTACAGCCTTAATTCTTTAAATCTTCAGCTTCTGGCGTCGGCTGATTTCAACCCGGCGGCCCCTCGCAAATTGCGCTGGAGCCGGGTTGCCCGAAGAATTGACGGCCGAACTTAATTATAATCCATTCACCAGGATTCCGCCATCCGCCGGACGTGGCAAGACCGGCCTTGATTCAGGCGTGCGTTCCAGAACGAACGCCGCCGGCGAAATTGCCCGCGGGATGGCTCCTGGGGAAATCGTTCCAAAGCGGTAAGGGTAAGGAACAGGATTCATCTTGTTGGCGGCCGCGGGGGAGGGGGAGTGCGGTTCCGGCCGAGGGGAAAATTAAAAAACTATCACGATCGGTCGCGTCGCCTGACCCCGGTCCTCTAAGATCTCCGTTAAGAGCGGGGTTTTGCGGCTTGTCGTTGATGGCAGGCGAACCCTAAAACTACCTGAAATACAGTTACTTATCAAAATCTACCGCACAAGAAGCACGGGCTGGTAGATATCTTTAGGCGAACCGGACAATACTTGTTTACCATCTAAAAATGACGTTTTATCGAGACGCCACGAAAAAACCGATGACTAAAGAATCTCTTCAAGAATTTCTACGGCGTTTTCAACAAACTTGGGACACATACTATTGATAAAATCTCTATCTTTAAATGCATTCATCCCCTCCGGGGTGCTGATATCGCAGCCGAGCAGTTCCTTGCAGACAATGGAAGAATTTTTAGCCTTAAATTTTTCCACGAACTTTTTAACTAAAGAATAGGCTTTTTTCTTTGCTTCTTCATCTTCTGGCATTATCTTTCCATATTTGAGACCGATAACCATAAAAGCACCGGTTACAGCACCACACGTCTCAGCCATTCCTGCCATGCCGCCGCCAAATGTTCCGCTAATTTTTAGCGCCACATTTTTATCAAGGCCTGATTCTTCCGCATAAGCCGAAAAGACGGCTTGAGAACAACTAAAACCGCTTTTAAAACAATCGACAGCTTTATTAACTCTTTTTGTTCCCATTCCGGCCTTTCAAAACAGTTTGAATCCCATTCTACTCAAGCCAAAAATCCAGTCGGCTCTCGTCGGAAGCCTGCTTTTCAAGCGCAGGCGGAATTCGCTGGTTTGTCTGAATAAGATTCAGAAACAACAATCGCCATGAAGCAGAGCGAAGCACGCTTCATGGCCGTGAAGTGTGTTCCGAGCCTGTCGAAGTTGGCTTTGTCAAGGCTGAGCTTGTCGAAGCCGCGCTCTACTTCACGGCTCCCATCGAATCCCTGCGTAAGAGTGGGGTTTTGCGGATCCGCCTTGTCTCGCCAGGTTTCCTGGCGGACTTGTTTTCGTCTCGCCAGCTTTCTTGGCGGACTTGTTTTCGTCTCGCCAGATTTCTTGGCGGACGGGCGAGATCTCGCCATTTTTCACTTTGCGAAAAATGGCGGAGAGGGAGGGATTCGGCGCCCTCGCCTCCCACTGCGGCTCGGGTCGGCCACCCGCTGGCAACGCTCCCTCTTCGGTCGCCTTGCCTTACTTCGCTCCCATCGAATCCCTGCGTAAGAGTGGGGTTTTGCGGAGAGGGAGGGATTCGAACCCCCGAGGCCTTGCGGCCTACACGATTTCCAATCGTGCCGATTCAACCGCTCTCGCACCTCTCCTTTTCAATCTGAAACTTTAGGCCGGGGCCTGCCTGGCCCGTAAGCAACCGGGCTTCAGCGGCGTCCGAAAGCGTTGCGGTGCAGTATTTCTTTCAGGCCGCGCTTCGGAACGTGAAAATCGCCCCGGTCATCGAGCCAGTACTTTACCGAGTCCCGGTACTCCTCGACGCAGCTCTTCTGGTCCGGGTAACCGAGCGCCAGGACCGAGTCGATGTGGTAGTTCCCCGGGATGCCGAGCATTTCGGCCAGTTTTTCCCGTTCGATGGAACCAAGCCAGCAGGAGGAGACACCGGCCTCCTGGGCGGTCAGGATCATCGACATCACCGCCGCGGCCGAGTCGACCGGTCCCTCGCGCTTGATGCTCTGGTTGACCAGTACCACCACGTAGGCGGTGGGCCGGTGGCCTTCGGGCGGATTCCCGGCCGGAGCCACGTAGGCCGCCCAGCGCAGGGCCGGGAAGAGCTCGGCCACCCGGTCCGGCTGGTCGACGATAATGAATTCGCAGGGCTGAAGATTGCCGCCCGAGGGGGCCAGCCGGCCGGCCTCGGCCAGTTTCTCCAGCAGTTCCGGCGGCACCGGGTCGGGGCGGAAGCGCCGGATGGTGCGCCGCTTGAGAATCGTTTCGTAAACGCCCATGTTTTCTCCGGAATTAAGGTTATCTATATTACCATACCGGGAACCGGCTCACAAGGCCGAACGGCGCCACCGGGACCGCAGTTCGAGGTAATAATTGCACACCTCACGCCAGCCGCACCGGCCGCAGATTTTCACCAGTCGGTCGAAATCGCCAAGCCGCTGCGGAATTATTTTCAGCAACCGATCGGCGCTGATGCGGCGGCCGGGCTGGAGTCCCAGGTATTGGAGTGTCCGCCGGTCCATTTCGGCGGTGCGGCGGACCGACAGGCTTCCTTTGCGGCAGGCGTTGTTGGAGTGGTACGGGCAGGCACGGCAGATGTCGTCAGATTCGGTGACGACCTGGATGAAGAACCGGCGTTTTGAATTTAAAGCCGAACGGACTTCCTGCATCCGGGCCACGAATTCCGGACTGTAACCGAGTCCCCGGAAACCCAGCAAGCAGAGCAGGTGGTGGCCGCGTAACCGCATTTCAGCGGCGAAGTCCGATCAGCGCCGAGGCGAATGAGGCCACCATCAGGGCCTTGAGCAGGTCAAAGATGACGAAGGGATAGACGCTCATGGCGAGGGTCCGGATGAATCCGGCCCCGGTCAGGGCCGCCAGCCAGGCCGCGCCGCAGAAGTAGAAGACGGCGGTGCCGGCCGAGTAGGCCAGGACCTGCCGGGCCAGGGAACGGCGGGCCGGGTCTTCCAGGAGGCGCCCGATCAGGAAGGCGGCCGGTATGAAGCCGAGCAGGTACCCGGCGCTGGGATAGGCCAGGAATCCGGCATAGTTCAATCCCTGCCAGCCGGCGAACCAGGGCAGGCCGGCCAGGCCCAGGACCAGGTAGAAAAGGAGGGAAAGGCCGGCGAAAGGGGCGTCCAGGAGCAGGCCGGCCAGGTAAACGCCCAGGACCTGCCCGGTAAGCGGAATCGGGGTGAAGGGGAGGGGGACCCGGATGCCGGCCAGCAGACCGGTGACTCCGGCCAGGGTCAGGGAGAGCAACAGGCGGACGGTCAGGGTTTCTTCCCGGCCGAAGGCCAGGATTCCGGCGGAGTCGAATCTTTTCATTTTACCCCCTGTTTTCTAATGACCGCTTCCGGTCAGATCACCGCGCCGTCGGCTTGCAGTCGTTTTTGAATCCGGACGACCGGCAGCCGGCGCGGAGTGGTTCCCGCCTGAACCGCCAGGGCGGCGGCGGTGCCGGCCGCCTGGCCGGTGGCCATGCAGGTGGCCATGACTCGGATGGAACCGAGCGCTTCGTGGTTTACCGAGATGCAGCGCCCGGCGACCAGCAGATTTTCAACCCGCTGGGGGACGAGGCAGCGATAGGGAATGGCGTAACTGGTGCCGGGCGGCAGACGCAGGTATTGAGTGGTGCCGTCCTTGGGGTTGTGGATGTCGATGGTATAAGCGCCCCGGGCTACGCCGTCCGGGAAATCGCGCCCTTCCAGAACGTCTTCCCGGTTCAGGACGTAATCGCCCAGGATCCGGCGCGATTCGCGCGGACCGGCCTGGCTGGCGGTATATCGCAGGTAGGTCTCTTCGAAACCGGGCAGGTTGTCGCGGTAGAATTTCATCAGCGCCCAGGCCTGGCGCCGTCCTTCGATTTCCGCCCGGGTCAGGTCCTGGACATCGGTAGTATCGCCGGCCATGCGGGTGGCATTGGCATAGAGTTCCCGGCGGCCGGCCATCGGGAAGAGTCCGCCGGGTTGGCGCTTGACCGGGTAGGCGCCGTTCTGGTAGGCGCGCTTCATGATCGCGTTCAATTTCGGGTATTCCTCGGCCCAGTGGTCGCGCAGGTACTGGGAAATATTGGCGATCACGAAGGCCAGGGTGAGCGGTTGAAGCAGCTGTTCGTTTCCGGGCCAGCCTTTTTCGTAAGGGGCGCCGGCCGAGGCCGCAATATCTCCGTCGCCGGTGGCGTCGATTACCGCTTTGGCCAGTACCGCCTGCCGGCCGGACTTGCTCTCCAGGACGACCCCCCGGAGTTGGTTCCCTTTTTTGATGACATCGACCGCCAGGGAGTACAGGCGGAGTTCCACGCCGGCTTCGAGGGCCATCTCCTGGATCAGGTACTTGCTGGCCTCCGGTTCCTGGCGGACGTAAGGTTCCTTGACCGGGTCGGAGGCGGTGCCGCCCATTTCTTTCAGCCGGCGGGCGAATTCCAACGGAATCCCCTGGATGATGAGGCGGCCGGCCTGGTCGTTGTAGGTGCGGATGTTGATGACGCTTCCGGCGGTAAGGTTGCCGCCCAGGCAGGGGTGGCGTTCGACCAGCATGGTTCGGGCGCCGCCGCGGGCCGCGGCGATGGCGGCCGGAAATCCGGCCGGGCCGCCGCCGATCACCAGCACGTCGGTTTCGGCGGCCACCGGCAGGCGCCGCCTGGGTTCCATTATGTAGCTGGCCGTTGGTTTTCCGGGCGCGCCGAAGGCAATTTCGGTCCTTTCGGGAGAAGCGTCGGCCGCCATCCCCGGATGCGGTTTGAGGGCGCTCAGCAGAAGGGCGCCGGGCAGCGAGACCGATGAGAATTTAATGAAATCGCGACGGTTCATCCCGTTCTCCCTTTCGGCATGAAATGGCAGGAAAAAGCAAAAACGCTTATCTTGAAACCACCGGCCGGGATGGCTGAACGGCAACCGGTCCGGCCCTCCGGCGGCCAACAGATTCCTTCGGGAAAATCGGCCGGGGGTTGATTTATTATATCATAGACAAGGGGGTGGAAAGAACGTTTTGCGGCCGGTGGTTCCCCGCCCGGGTGCGGTTGCCGATCCAGGTGGTATAATAAAAACCGACGACAGCTGTTTCAGCGACCATAAAAAGAGGCCAGCATGGAACGGGAAAAAGTATCCGGGATGCGGCTGATCCTGCCGGAGATCCGGGAACTCCTGAGCCACAAAGAGGTTCCGGAGAACCTGGACGAGATCCTGGAAGAATTCAACCCGGTTGACGTGGCCGAGGCGATGCCGGAACTGGAACCGATCGAGCGGGTCCGGCTCCTGTCGAGGCTCCGGCCCGATTTTGCCGGCGAAATATTTTCCTATCTCGGCCCCGATGATCAATTGGCCATCCTGGAGGGTTTGGAGCCCCAGCGCACCCGGGCGTTGCTTTCGGAGGTGGAGCCGGATGACCGGGCCGATTTGTTCGAGGAACTGCCGCCGGAATTGAAGGCCCGCTTTCTCTCCATCATGGAGAATGAGGCGGCCCGGGAAACCAGGGAGCTTCTGCAATACCCGTCTCAGAGCGCCGGCGGCCTGATGACCCCGCGTTTTCTGGAGGTCAAGGAGGGGGACACGGTCAGCGATGCCCTGGACCGGATTCGCCGGACTGGCCAGGAGATCGAGCAGGCCCACCATATTTTCGTCACCGATTCGGATGGCAGGCTGGTCGGTCACGTTTCGTTGCGCGGACTGGTGATGGCCGCGCCGCAGCTCCGGGTTTCGGAGATCATGAATGAGAACCCGGTGGCCGTGACCGTAAGCCAGGATCAGGAGGAAGTGGCGCGCCAGATGCGCAAGTACGACCTGGTGGTGATGCCGGTGGTGGGCGCGGACCGTCGGCTCAAGGGAGTGGTGGCGATCGATGACGCGATGGATGTGCTGACCGAAGAGCAAACCGAGGATATGTATAAATTCGGGGCGGTTGCCGGCGGTTTCGTGGACAGCTACAGCGGCCAGAATCCTTTCTCCATCGTCCGCCACCGCATTCCGTGGCTGGTCATGCTTGTCCTGCTTGGCTTCATCTCCGGTTTCGTGATCGACCATTATTCACTCCTGATGCAGCAGGTGATCGCCCTGGCCGTTTTCATCCCGCTCCTGATGGGGGCGGCTGGTAACGCCGGCACCCAGGCCAGCACGGTGATGGTGCGCGGCCTGGCCACCGGCGAAGTCCGGTTGCGCAATCTCTGGCGGGTGGTCGAAAAGGAGCTGCTGGTCGGCCTGATGGCCGGCTTGATCCTGGGTCTGCTGGCCGTGCTCCGGGTCATGGTTTTGCGGGAAGGCTTGATGATCGCCCTGGTCGTGGCCGTTTCGATGACCGCGGTGGTGGCCCTGGCGACCACGATCGGGGCGGCCCTGCCGCTTATCTGTAAACGGTTTGGCCTGGACCCGGCGGTCGTCTCCAGCCCGCTGCTGGCCACCGTCATGGATATCTCCACGCTCTTCATTTACTTCGAGATCGGCCGCCGCCTGCTCTTCTGAACCCGGCATGTCAACGAGACCGGCCGCCGGCCGCTGGCTGCTCCTTTTCCTGCTGGTAACGGCCGGATTGTCCGGGTGCGGCCGGCCGCCGGTGCGCCATTATCTCTCCCCCGAACTGGAAGCCGGTCTGACCCGGTACTCCGACCTGCCCGCCCGGCTGGTGGAACTGGTCGATTCCGCCCGGGAAGAGGTTCTGGTGGCCACCTACGAGGCGCAGTTGCCCTCGGTTCTGACGGCCCTGGATCAGGCCCGGCGGCGGGGCGTTTCGGTCCGGATGCTCCAGGATGACGCCACCCTCGGCGACACCGGTTTCTTCGGACCGGTAACGACCGACCGCAACCGCTACCTGATGCACGCGAAATTCATGGTGGTGGACCGGCGGACCGTCTGGATCGGTTCGGCCAACCTTACCTTTTCCTCGGTTTACCGGAACGACAACGACTACCTGATCATTCGTTCCTCCGGCCTGGCCGATTACCTGGCCGGAGCGTTTCAACTGATGCTGGATGGGCGGGTTCCGGGGCGCCCTTTTCAGGACGCGGCCGGCCGCCGGCCGGATTGCCGGGTTTACCTGAACCCCTGGTGCCGGGCCGCCCTGCTGGAGGAACTGACGGCCGCCCGCCGTCATATCTTCTTTTCCCTTTACGCCCTGACCGACCCGGAGGTGATCAGGCTGCTGGGAGCCAGGTCGGCCGCCGGGGTAAGAGTTGAGGGGATCCTGGAGCGGGATTGGCCTATGAACCGGGCGGCTTACGAGAAGTTGCGCCGGTCGGGCGTGGACGTCAGGTGGGATGGGAACCCGAACCTCAACCACTACAAGTTATTCGTGATTGACCGGGCCAGGGTGGTGACCGGTTCCTACAATCCGACCCGGACCGCCCCGAAGAACCAGGAGGTCATGGCGGTCTTTCCCGATTCCGGGCTGGCCGGGTTTTACCTTCGAAACCTTGCCTTCGGTTGGGGAGAGCCAAGGCCGTAATTTACGGCCGGCGGCTGGTCATGTTTCGAGGCGGCGGAAGAAACAGGTCGGGTTGCCGGTATGACAGGCCGGCCCGCTTTGCCGGACCCGGTAGAGGATGGTATCCTGGTCGCAGTCGACCAGGACCGCTTCGATTACCTGTTCGTTTCCGCTCGACTCGCCCTTGCGCCAGAGTTGCTGGCGGGAACGGCTGTAGTAATGGGCCCGGCCGGTGGCGAGCGTCAGCCGGAGCGCTTCCAGGTTGGCGTAGGCCAGCATCAACACCCGCCCGTCCCGATCCTGGGCCACGACCGGAACCAGGCCCTGGTCATTGAACTTGACCTGCCCGAGTTTCACTCCTTCCATGATCCCGTTTTCTTTTTTCATGTCGCGTTGATCTCTTCGTAGGCGTTCTTTTTCTTCAAGTGAATGGTCGCCTCCCGGTCCAGAACCACGGTGCAGTCCGGATGACGCTGGAAGACCGAGGCGGTGACCATGCTGGTAAGCGGCCCCTCCAGCGCCCGGGCGATGGCCATCGCCCGGCCGCCGCCGAGCGCCACCAGGATTATTTTCCGGGCCGCCATCAGTGTGGCCACGCCCACGGTCAGGCTGGAAATCGGGTGGCTGCTGTGCATCGAAAAACGGCCGTCGCGTTCCAGTTCCATCGGGTCGAGAATCTTGATCCGGCATCGGCTGCCCAGCGAGGATGACGGTTCGTTACGTCCCACTTCGCCTCTTATGCCCAGTCCGACGACGCCCAGATCGACCCCGCCGACCTTCTTCAAAATGTTCTCGTAGGCAATGCATTCCGAGGCCGGGTTGCTGGCGGCCCCGTTCAGCAGGAAGACGTTCTCTTTTTTCAGGTCCAGGCGGCAGAGAAAACGACTCCAGAGGAAAAAGGCATTGCTCAAGGGATTGTCGGGACCGTAACCGACGAATTCGTCGGTGGCGAAGAAGCGGACCTGGTGAAAACTGATCTCCTTGCGGTTGTCGAATTCAACCAGGTGCTGGTAGCAGGGCCAGAGTTGATCGCAGGGCGTCAATCCCAGCCGCAGGTCGGCCTTGGCCTCGATCTCCTTTTTTACCAGTCTGGCGATGTACAGGCTGGCGGACTGTTCATCGGGCAGGATAAGGACTTTCATCTCAGGCCCCCTCTTTTTACTCGCCCTTGCGCCGCCGCTGCTCTTCCGCGTACTTGTAATACTCCTTTCGTTCCAGGCAGGAGGCGGCCGCCTCATCCAGGATAACGGTGACCTTCGGGTGCAATTGCAGTATGGAGGCGGTTACCTGGTTGGTTACCGGACCCTCGATGGCCTTCGAAACTATCTCGGCCTTGTTCGCGGAACTGGCCAGCAGCAGAATCTCTTCCGATTCCAGAATGGTGCCCACTCCCAGCGTGATGCCGCGTTCCGGAGCGGTCCGGCCGGGCGGGAAGAAACGGCTGTTGTCCTGGATGGTCTGCTCATCCAGCTTTTTGATCCGGGTCCGCGAGGCCAGCGAGGAGCCGGGCTCGTTGAAGCCGATGTGGCCGACCCGTCCAATGCCAAGCAGCTGCAGGTCGATGCCGCCGGCCTTGATGATCAGGTCTTCATACCAGCGGCAGTGCTTTTCCGGGTTTTCGGCACGGCCGTCAAGGACGTGCCGATTAGTTTCCGGGATGTCCAGGTGGCGCAGGAGGTTCTCCGAGATGAAGAATCCCAGGCTGTTGGGATCGCCCGGACCCATCCCGAGGTATTCGACGAGGTTGAAGGTCTGAACGCGCTTAAAGGAAAGGCCCTCATCCCGGTGCAGGCGCACCAACTCTTTGTAAAGGCCCTCGGGCGTGCTCCCCGCGCAGAGGCCAAGCTTCAGGTCGGGCCGGGCGGCCAGGCGCGTTTTGACCTTGCGGGCGGCCTCCCGGCTCAATTCTTCGTAATCCCGGACAATGACGATTCTCATGGCCCCCCCTTTTCCTCCAGATACTGTTATACCCGTTGGTTTCAGGAAAATCAAGGGCCGCGTTTCTGCTATTCCCGGGCCGGTTCCTCCCCGGATTTTTCTTCAGATTCCGCTTCCCCGTTTTCCGCGTCCGATTCCGGAGCCGGCGGGTTGATCAGCTGCTTGCGGCCAAGGGCGATCCGTCTTTTGACCGGATCCACGTCCAGGATCATGACCTCGATCCGGTCGCCCTTCTTCAGGATTTCCGAGGGATGCTTCACCTTCGACCAATCGAGGTTGGAGATGTGGAGAAGACCCTCGATGCCCTTTTCCAGTTCAACGAAGGCCCCGTAGTTGGTCACGTTGTAGACCCGACCCTTGACCACGCTGTTGACCTGGTACTTTTCGGCGATGGTATCCCAGGGGTTGGGTTCCAGGGCCTTCATGCTGAAGGAGATCTTCTGCTTATCCTGGTCGAGCGCGATGACCTGGACTTCGATCGTGTCGCCCATGGCCAGGATCTCGGAGGGATGCTTGACCTTGTTGGTCCAGGAGAGTTCCGAGATGTGGAGCAGTCCCTCCACGCCGTCCTCGAGCTTCACGAACGCGCCGTAATCGGTGATGTTGACCACCTTGCCCTGGATGCGGCTGCCGACCGGGTAACGGCTTTCGATGCCCTCCCAGGGGTTCTTCATGGTCTGCTTGAGTCCGAGTGACACCTCGCCCTTTTCCTGGTTGATCTTCAGGATTTTGACCTCGACGCGGTCGCCGATGGCCAGCACCTGCGACGGGTGGGTGATGTGGCTCCAGGAGAGGTCGTTGATATGGGCCAGGCCGGTCAGGTCGCCGATATCGATGAAGGCGCCGTAATCGACGATGTTCTTGACCAGGCCCTTCACCACCTGGCCGATTTCCAGGCGGGCCAGCGCGGCGGTCTTGCGGATTCGTTCCTCGGCTTCAAGCAGCTCACGCCGAGAAATGACGATGTTGTTCCGCGAACGGTCCAGTTTGATGACCTTGAAATCGAAGACCTGGCCGATCAGGGCCTTGGGGTCGGAGATGGGCCGGATGTCGGTCTGGCTGATGGGCAGGAAGGCCATGATGCCGATGTCCACCCGGAAGCCGCCCTTGACCGAGGCCAGGATCTTGCCCTTGATGGTTTCGCCCTGTCGGTAGGAGGTCTCGACCCGGTCCCAGTTCAGCAGGAGGTCGGCCTTCTCCTTGGAAAGGGAGATGAAGCCGTTTTCGTTGATGTCCAGGGTTTCCAGCATCACCCGGACTTCCTGGCCCGACTCCAGCGTCTCGAAATCCTTGAATTCCATCCGGGGCACGTACCCTTCGGACTTGTAACCGATGTCGATCAACACGTAATCGTTGGCCACCTCGATTACTTTCCCGGTGATAATCTG
>JAKJFK010000204.1 GCA_022704925.1 candidate division TA06 bacterium
ATCACCGCCGGCGGGGTCGAGTTCGGCGGTTCGGAGTTCGTGGTGACCGCCGGACCCTGCGCCATCGAGAGTCGCGAACAGATCCTGGAGACGGCCCGGGCGGTGCGGGCGGCCGGCGCCCGGGTCCTGCGGGGCGGCGCCTTCAAACCGCGCACCTCTCCCTATGCCTTCCAGGGCCTGGGCGAGGAGGGGCTCAAGTACCTGGCCGAGGCGGGGAAGGAACTGGGGATGCCCACCGTCACCGAGGTGATGGATCCGCGCCAGGTCGAACTGGTTTGCCGGTATGCCGACATCATCCAGATCGGCGCCCGCAACATGCAGAACTTCGACCTGCTCAAGGAGGTCGGCCGGGCGAAGCGGCCGGTCCTGCTCAAGCGCGGCATGTCGGCCCGGATCGAGGAGTTCCTGATGTCGGCCGAGTATATTCTCTCCCAGGGCAACTACCAGGTCATTCTTTGCGAGCGGGGCGTGCGCACCTTCGAGGACGCCACCCGGTTCACTCTCGACCTGGCGGCGGTGCCCCTGGTCAAGGAACTCAGCCACCTGCCGATCGTGGTCGATCCCAGCCACGGCACCGGCCGGCGCAACCTGATCGCCCCGATGTCCCGGGCGGCGCTGGCCGCCGGGGCCGATGGCCTGCTGATCGAGGTGCATCCCAAGCCGGAGGCCGCGGTCTCCGACGGTTTCCAATCGCTGCGCTTCGATGATTTCAAGAAGTTGATGGCCTCGCTTCAAACCCTGGCGCCCGTCCTGGAGCGCCGGATTTGAGGGAAATCCGGGACCGAACATGTCGGAACTGACGGTCCGGCCGGTTGACCGCCTGGCCGGTGAAATCCGGCTGCCCGGCGACAAGTCCATTTCGCACCGCGCCCTCCTTATCTCGGCCCTGGCCGAGGGAAAATCAATCATCACCGGCCTCCAGTCCGGCGCCGATTGCCTGGCCACCCGCCGCGTCCTGGCCGGCCTGGGTGTCCGGATCGAAACGCTTGCCGATGGCTCGGTCGCCGTCTTCGGAAGCGGCCCGGCCGGTTTCCGGGCGTCCCCGTCGATCCTCGACTGCGCCAATTCCGGCACCACCATGCGCCTGATGGCCGGCATCGCCGCCGGGCTGCCCTTTGCCACTTCCCTGACCGGCGACGCCTCCCTGCGCAAAAGGCCCATGGCCCGGGTGACCGTTCCGCTGCGGGAGATGGGCGCCCGGATCCAGGCCGAGCCGGGCGAGTTGCCGCCCCTAATCATCCAGGGTGGCCGCCTGACCGGCCGGGAACACCGGCTGACGGTCGCCAGCGCCCAGGTGAAGAGCTGCCTGCTGCTGGCCGGTTTGCTGGCCGCCGGCCGGACCACGGTCATCGAACCGGCTGAAACCCGGGACCACACCGAGCGCATGCTGGGATACTTTGGCGGCCGGGTCGAACGGGCGGGCCGCACCCTCTCGATCGAGGGCGGGCAGCGCCTGGCCGGCCGGCCGGTCCGGGTGGTCGGCGATTTTTCCGCGGCCGCCTTTTTCCTGGCCGCCGGCGCCATCGTGCCGGAGGCGGAACTGGTGATTCCGGAGGTGGGTTTGAACCCGAGCCGGACCGCCTTCCTGGAGCTGCTCCGGAGGATGGGCGCCGTGATCGAGGCGGAGCCCGGCGGCGAGACCGCCGGCGAACCCTCCGGCCGCCTGGTGGTCAGGGGCGGCCATCCCCTGCGCGGGGTGACGATTTCCGGCCCGGAGATTCCGAACCTGATCGACGAACTGCCGCTGGCGGCGGTTCTCGGGCTTAACGCCCGGGGCCGCACCGAGGTCCGGGACGCCGCCGAACTGCGGGTCAAGGAGAGCGATCGGATCGCGGCCATCGTGGGCGAGTTGCGCCGCCTGGGGGCCGAGATAACCGAGCGACCGGACGGCTTCATCATCGAGGGTCCCCAACGTCTCAGGGGTGGCCGGGCCGATTCCCGGGGCGACCACCGGATCGCGATGTGCCTGGCGGTGGCCGGCCTGGCGGCCGCCGGCGAAACCGTCATAGAAGACTCCGGGTGCGTGGCCGTCTCCTTCCCCGGCTTTGAAGCGGCGCTCGGTTCGATCATCGCCTGAGGCCGGGCGGCTCCGGCCGGCCGCGCCGCTCCCTTGCCTTGCCCCTGGATGCGAATCATGAAACCCACGCCTTCCTTTTCCGAAAACCGGAAAGAAGAGACCGGCCGCCGGGTGGCGCTGGCCGGCTGCGCCGATTACCGGCCGGAGACGGTGGCCGCGGCCCTGGAGCGGCTGGCCGCGGCCCTCGACCTGCCCGAGCGATTCCGGTCCGGCGAGCGGGTCCTGGTCAAGCCCAATTTCCTCTTTCCCGCCGGGGACGACCGGCCGCTGACCACCCACTCGGAAGTCATCCTGGTCTGCTGCCGAATGCTGCTGGATCTGGGCTGTCGGGTCGCCCTGGGCGACAGCCCGGGCTGGGGCAGCCTGGCCGCCGTCCTGGAGCGCAAGGGCCTCGTCGGGCCCCTGAAGCAGCTGGGCGTGTCGGTGGCCGAGTTCTCGGCGGTCGGCGAGTGGCCGCTGCCGGAAGGCCGGATCGTCAAACGGCTGCCGCTGGCCGCGGTCCTGGATGATTTCGACGCCGTCATCTCGCTGGCCAAGCTGAAGACCCACGGCCAGACCTACTTCACCGGCAGCGTCAAGAACCTTTACGGGTGCCTGCCCGGGACCATCAAGCCCGAGTACCACCTTCGTTTCCGGGAGTCCGGCCAGTTCGCCCGGCTGCTGCTGGACGTGCACGATGCGGTCCGGCCGCGCCTGGGCATCATGGACGGGGTGATCGGCATGGAAGGGGAGGGGCCGTCCAGCGGCCAGCCGAAGGCGGCCGGTTTCCTGGCCGCCTCGGCCGACTGCGCCGCCCTGGATATCGCGGCGATGCGGGAGGTCGGCCTGGCCCCGGAACGGGTCGAGCACCTGCGGGAACGGCTGGCCGGTCCGGTTTTCGAGGTGGTACGCCTGGGGAAAATCGAGGCGCCGTCTTTCGAGCCGCCGCCGGGTTTGAAGCCGCTGCCCGCGGTTATCCCGCTGCCCGGTTTCCTGCGGCGGG
>JAKJFK010000205.1 GCA_022704925.1 candidate division TA06 bacterium
GAGCCGGTCGGCCTCCGAGTTGCTGGAGGCGGCCGCCGGCCTGGCGGCCGGCGGCGTCCGGGAACTGATTCTGCTGGGACAGAACGTGAACTCCTACCGCGACCCAGCGGCCGGGTCCGGGTTCCCCGAACTCCTGGCGGCCATGGCCGGGCTGGACGGCCTGCTCAGGATCGGTTTTCTGACCTCCCACCCCAAGGACGCCTCGGAGGACCTTTTCCGGACGATGGCCGAAGAATCCCGGGTCTATCGCCACCTGCACCTGCCGCTCCAGTCCGGTTCCGACCGGATTCTGGCGGCCATGAACCGCCGCTACACCGCGGCCGTTTTTTCGGAAAAGGTGGTGGCGGCCCGGCTCCGGGTGGCGGATTTATCGGTCACCTCGGACCTGATCGTCGGCTTCCCCGGCGAGACCGAGTCTGATTTCCAGGCCACGCTCGAACTTCTTTCGGCGGTTCGCTTTGACGACCTTTACGCCTTCAAATATTCCGACCGGCCCGGCACGCGGGCGCAGGAACTGGGGGAGAAGGTGGCCGAAACGGTGAAGGCGGAACGTCTGGCCCGGGTCTGGGCCCTTCAGGATGCGATTTCCCGGGCGGCCAACCGGGAACGGTTGGGAAGCGAGGCGGAAGTGTTGTTCCTGCGCCGGAGCGGCCGCAAGAATGGTTGGCTGGTTGGAAAGACCGGCCGGGAACAGACGGTGCTGGTTGAGGGCGGTCCGGAATTGATCGGTCGGCTGGGCCGGGTCAGGATCGTTTCGGCCGACCGGCAGTTGCTTTACGGAAGAATTGCCTGAGCAGCAGAGCGCCCACGGCCATGATCGCCAGCAGTATCGCCAGGCCTGCCTTGTAGAAGTTGAAGGCCTCCGGAACGGCTTTTCCTTCAGCGACCACCTCCAGCCGCAGGATGTGAAGGTCCATCTGACCGGAATGAACCGGACAGGCGTTGTGAAAGATACCGGCGGCCACGACCCGGTCGCCCAGCGACTGGAAGCGGCCGAGGTACTGAATCCTTTTCAGCGTTTCCGCGGTCCCATAAAGTCCCAGCGCGGCGTTGCCATCGCTGATGTTAACCCAGCCCTCCCTGCCCCTGAGCATCAGGTCGCCGATCGCCTCGCCCTGAGTAAGCACCGGTTTCCCGTCGTAAACCTGGTAATGGGCGACCAGGTCCGAGACGCTGACCCTCGGTGTGTCGGGTAAGGCCGGCCCAGCGGCCAGGAGAAAAGCCAGCAGCAAGGTCATCATCTTCGCAACCCCATTATCGTCCCCGCACCCAGGAGTAAAGAAATCCGGCCAGGACGAAGATGGCCAGGAACTCGAACCGGCCCACCCACATCTGGATGATGTAGGTCAACTTGAGTGCCAGCGGCATGGCCGGACCGGTAATGCCGACAGTATGGCCGACGTTGGCGGCCGCCGAGACCGATTCGAAGAGCGCCGGCAGGAAGGGGTATCCGCAGAACATCCCGACCAGAGTGCCGGCAAGGTAAAGGCCGATGTAAGCAATGATCAACAGGCCGGCCGTCTGGACCTGGCGGTTGTCCAGCACCACATCCTTGAAGTGGTGGAATTTTTCGGTTACCAGGCCCTGCTCCGGGGTCAGGACCGTCTTGACCTGGCGCAGAAAACCCTTGGCCACCAGCCCGATGCGCAGGGCCTTGATGGCGCCGGCGGTGGAGGAGACGCAGCCGCCGGCGCCCATGGCCAGGATGACACCCAGCAGGGCCAGTTCGCTCCAGCCGGCGAACTGGCTGGCGGTGACGGTCATGAAACCGGTTCCGGTGTGGCCGGATAGCACCTGGTAGAAGCCGGTCCGGAAAATGGACGGCAGGTCCTGGAAGCCGGCCATCTGGATCAGTCCGAAGAGGGTGATCAGCACCGTGATGGAAATGGTGAAGACGTAGGTTCTGATCTCCAGGTCCTTCCAGAGTTCGCCCCGCCGGCCGTTCCAGATCAGATAGTGCAGTCCGAAATTGATCGAACCCAGGAAGAAGATGAAGAAGGTGGCCGCTTCGTAGTAGACGCTGTGGTAATAAAGGATGGACTGGCTCTGGGGAGAGAACCCGCCGGTATCCCAGGCGGCCATGAAGACGCACAGGCCGTGGAAGAAGCTCCGGTCGAGGGTCAGCCCGAGCCGCAGGCCGATCAGCGTCAGGGTTCCGGCGCCCAGGATGAGGTAGACCAGGGTGACCAGCCAGATGAACCGGGCGGTGGAAATGACGTTGGGCAGCAGTTTCTCATCCCGGGCCTCGCCGACGAAAAGCGAGAAGGCGCCGCTGACGCCCCGGATGAAGAAGGTGAGGGCGATGACCACGATGCCCTGGCCGCCCAGGAACTGGGTGGTGTGGCGCCAGAGGTTGTAGCTCTGGGGCAGGTGGTCCAGGTCGACGGTGAGCGAAAGGCCGGTGGTGGCGAAGCCGCTCATGGTCTCGAAGAGGGCGTCGACGAAGGCCTGGTAGTGGCCGGACAGGTAGAGCGGGACGGCGGCGAGAAACATGGCGACCAGCCAGGAGAGTCCGGCGATCACCACGCCGTTGGCCCAGGAGAGATCGGTCTTCCGGGGGCGGACCAGGGTCAGCAGGCAGCCCAGGATCAGGGCGATGGTCGCCCCCACAATGAAGTCGAGAGCGGCGTTCCACTCCCGGTAATAAAAGGCGGCCGCCAGGGGTAAAAGCATGGCGATGCCCAACCCGGCCGAGAGTTTGCCCAGGTAGTAACCGATGATCTGGAAATCTTCCTTGCGCGGTTTCAGGAACATGTCGTCAGCGGCCGGTTAACGAATCAGGTTGCCGAAGGCCACGGCCAGGACGAGTATGGAGAGCAGGGCCGCCGCCAGCAGGAGCGGCAGCAGCATGGTGTAGGCGATCCCGATCACCCCGTTTTCAAAGGATGCCAGGGCGTTGCGCAGCCGGCGGGGCAGCAGTTTCTTCAGGTCCATGCTGGCTTCAGATTTCGGGCAGGAAGACCTTGAGTATGGAATTCTCGTCGCCCAGGCGGGTCAGGGCGATTATTTCGTCCTGGGACTTGAGAATGGTGTTGCCGTGCGGGATGAAGACCTC
>JAKJFK010000206.1 GCA_022704925.1 candidate division TA06 bacterium
GGGGTGGGGAAACGCCCGCTTCGCCACTTCGGTGCGCCAGGCGCCGCGCTTCGCCCGCCCCGGCAAGCCGGGCGAAGAACGCCAGCTGGTGCTGGAACTCAAGCTGATTGCCGACGTGGGGCTGGTCGGCTATCCCAACAGCGGTAAATCAACCCTGCTGAGCGTCATCTCCAACAGCCGGCCGCGGATTGCCCCCTATCCGTTTACCACCCTGGAACCCTGCCTGGGCCTGGTCAAGGTGCCGGACGGGAGCAGTTTCGTGGCCGCCGACCTGCCCGGCCTGATCGAGGGCGCCCACCAGGGACGCGGCCTGGGCGACCGTTTTCTGCGCCATATCGAACGGACCCGGTTCCTGCTCCATCTGGTTGACCTTTCCGAGGCCGAACCGCTGGAGCGTTACCGGAAGATCAGGCGGGAACTCGTTGCCTACGGGTGCGGCCTGGAGACAAAGCCAGAGCTGGTGGTGGGAACCAAGCTGGACCTGCCGGAGGCGCGCCGGCGCGCCCCGGCCTTCAAGCGGGAACTGGCCCGGGAGGGGCGGGAAAGTCTCGTCATCTGCGCGGTCTCCGGCCAGGGGCTGGAATCCCTGCTGCGGAGCGTCGCCGGCCGCCTCCGGGAACTCGGCCGCTGAAACCGGCTGGTTTCAGGCGGGCTTCCGGCTCAGCCCGAACTCGGCGTGCAGGACCCGGACCGCCCGGACCAGGTCGGATTTGCGGACCACGCAGGAAATCTTGATCTCCGAGGTGCTGATCATCTCGATATTGATCCCTTCCCTTCCCAGGGCGCTGAACATCCGGGCGGCCACCCCGGGATGACTCTGCATGCCGATACCGATAATCGCGACCTTGCCGATGTCGGAGTCGAAGGCGGTTCCGGCCGCCCCGATTTCAGCGGCGACCTGGCTGGCAATCTCACGGGCTCGTTTCAATTCGTCGGCCGGGATGGTGAAGGAAAGGTCGGTCCGGCCATCCTTGCTGACGTTCTGGATGATCATGTCCACGTTGATGTTGGCGGCGGCCACCGAGGAGAAGATACGGGCGGCCAACCCCGGCCGGTCCGGCACTCCGAAGATTGAGACCTTGGCCTCCTGGCCGCTTCCGGTCACCGCCGAGACCAGGGGCTCCTCGAGATTGCTCCCGCTGCGCCGCCGATGGTTGACACGGGTAATCATGGTTCCGTTCCCCTCCTCAAAGGTTGACTTGACCAGTATCGGCACCCGGTACTTCTGGCCGAATTCGACCGCGCGCGCCTGCATCACCGCCGCCCCGGCCGCGGCCATCTCGAGCGCCTCCTCGTAGGAAAGCCTCGGTATGAGACGGCTCTCCGGTTCAACACGGGGGTCGGCGGTGAAGATGCCGGGCACATCGGTGTAAATCTCGCAGCAGCCCGCCTTCAGTCCTTTGGCCAGGGCCACGGCCGAAAGGTCGCTGCCGCCCCGGCCCAGGGTGGTTACCCGATCCCCGGCGGCCACGCCCTGAAATCCGGTGATGACCGCCACGCTTCCTTCCCGCAGAACCGCCTTGATCCGCCCGGTCTGGAGCCGGCGGATGCGGGCCTTGGTATGGGTGGTGTCGGTTATGATGCCGGCCTCCCGCCCGGTAAAGGCCCGGGCCGGAACCCCGATCCGGTTCAAGGCCATGGCCATCAGGCTCGCCGAAACGATCTCCCCGGTGGAAAGAAGCAGGTCCAGCTCCGGACCCCGCTCCTGGCTGCCGATCTGTTCGGCCAGTTCCAGCAGGTAATCGGTGGTATCGCCCATGGCCGAGACCACCACCGCCAGCCGGGCCCCCTGGTCAACCCGGCGCTTGATTTTTTCGGCGATCCGGGCAATCTTTTCGGTGGTTGCCACCGAGGATCCCCCGTACTTCTGGACCACGACCGGATTCATTCCGCCTCCCCGGACCCTGGTTCGGATTCCCGGGACCGGGTCAGGTAAACAACAAGTCCGATAAGAATGAAGAGTATCCCGTACCACTGGGTGGCATAGAGTCCGAGAAAAGCGGGCAGCAGGTCGCCGCGCAAAGGGTCGAGCAGACACCGGATGAGCCCGAAGCCGACCAGGTAGGCGGCGGTGATGGTGCCGCCCGGAGTCCGGTTGCGGCCGAGCCGGACCAGAAAGGCCAGCAGGAGAAGGTCGGCCAGCAGGTAATAGAGCTGGGTCGGATGCACCGTTTCGGACAGGCCGGGGAAATGGAGTCCCCAGGGAAGCCGGGTGTCCATTCCATAGCAGCAGCCGTTGAAGAAGCAGCCCAACCGGCCGATGGCCTGACCCAGCGGCAGGTAAACGAAGAAGTGGTCCAGCACCGTCCGGGCCGGCAGGCGCAGCCGGGCCAGGTAAAAGTTAGCCGTGGCCATCCCGGCCAGCAGCGCCCCCTGCACGGCCAGGCCGCCTCTCCGGATCAGGAAGATCTCCAGCAGGTGGTTGCGGTAGTAAACCCATTCGGCGGCGACATGAACCAGCCGGGCGCCGAGCAGTCCGCTGATGATGGTTATAAAAACAAAATTATAGACCAGGTCTTCGGAGAGTCCGGATCGGACGGCGCGCCTGATGCCAAGCCAGGCGCTCAGACCCACGCCCAGGGCGGCCATCACCCCGTAGGTGTAGATCGGGAAAGCGCCCAGTTTCAGCAGGATCGGATGCATCGAAATATTATACCCTGATCCGCTGCCGTTCCACAAAGAAGACCGGGAAGAGAATCAGGAGAGCGCCGGCGGTCAAAAAGAGATCGGCCAGGTTGAAAAGCGGAATCGGAAAGAGCAGCAGGAAATCAAAGACGGCTCCGGAAAGCAGCCGATCGGTCAGGTTGCCGGCCACCCCGCCCCAGATAAGGCCGATGCCGATTCTCAGCGAACGGGAACCCGGGTACTCCTTCAGGAAGGTAAGCGTTAACCAGGCGACCAGGAGGGCGAAGAGCGTTGAAAAAAGGGCCAGAAACGGTATCCGGCAGAGGCCGAAGATGATGCCCTGGTTATGGTGGGGAACCAGGCCGACGTACCTGGGAATCAGGAAGAGGGGCCGATGGAGGTGTTTGGAAAGAAAA
>JAKJFK010000023.1 GCA_022704925.1 candidate division TA06 bacterium
GGGGGCGGTGCCGCAAGCGGCCAACGCCGATGAGGTGCGGGCCGAGATCGCCCGGCTCGAGAAGGCCGCCGACGATAAGGTGCAATTGCTCTTCAAGCAGGCCGAAGACCTGGCCGAACTGCTGCCAATTCAGGGAGAATCACAGCTGGACATTACCGGCCGGCGGGCGGCCGCCTTTGTTAGCATTTACGTCTCCAGACACAGCATAGGCGACTTTAAAGGGGCCGATGAAGATTACGCCAAAATAATAAAATACCAGATTAGTAAAAATTTATACCGTGAAAGAAATTCTGAATCGAGCCCGCCAGAACATCTTTCTGCCAAAACCCTGGCCGAAGCCGGGGACATAGAGGGTGCCCTGCGACTCCGCGATCAAGAGAAGAGTGATTATTATCGCAAAGAGTTGACAAGCGACCTTTGTTTTGTGATCCTCTTTGCCGGTGATGTGGAAAAAGCGGCAAAAATGGCCGAAGAGGAGAACATCCGCCTTGATGAATTTGATAACCACTGGTTTGCGGAGGCCTTCGCCCGAAAAGGCGATTATGCCAAGGCCGCGGTTTATGCGAAAAAAGCCCGGCGGGAGGCCACTTATCTGTTTATCGCCGAGTCGCACCTTTCACGCGGCAATATTTCGGAAGCCATCCGGTATGCCCGCCTGAGCGGCGACGAGGCCGTCGGCATGGCTATCCGGGGCGAGGTGAATAAGGCATTTCAAGACCTGATGGCTGCGAAACCAAGCGTTGTTTCCCCCTATTCCCGCATCAATGATTTTAATGACATCGCCAAAAACCTCGTTCGCCTGGGTGACATGCAAAACGCACGAAAGGCGACCGAACTGGCCGCGGAATGGGCACGGAGAAATTTTCCGCGTGATGATTATGCCGCCGGACTCGCGTTGCGGGGCAAGGCTTATTTTGAGGTGGGAGCAGGAAAAGCGGACGAGGCCATCAAGCAGATGAATAAGGGATTGCGTCTCACAAACGTTTACAACGCTTTCCGTAACGGAGAAATAGAAGGGACAAGAAAGGGAACCGAAATCGAATGCGAGGAGCAGCGCGCCGAATGGCAGCGCGACCTCTGCGATTTCGCGGTTTCCCGGGGCAAACCGGAGGCGGCCGAAAAGATCGCCGACTCGTTTACCGAGAGCCGGGAGCGGATCGAGTTCTTAAGACAGGTACTGGCGGCCTACGAATCGAAAAACGATCGCGCCAACGCCGAACGCCTGACCAAAAAACTGACCGGACTGCTGGCCGAGGTACAGGCCGGCTGGGACCCGGAGAACCTTGGCCGCGAAATCGTGGTCAACGCCTGGACGGACGCGGCCTACAAGTTGAGTGAGGAAACGGCCTTATGCAACCTGCCGGCCTGCATTTCCGAAATCAAGAAAAATCGATCCCCGGACGAGATGCCCTGCTATATCGCTTTCTGCGCGGCCGCGATCGGCAAGGGCCTCTTGAAAATCCGCTTCATGGACCGGATCTACCGGTAAAGCGAATCGCGCCTTTGGTCAACCTCAACCACATAAGGAAAACCACATGAAACTTTTGAAACTCGCGCTGGCCGGCCTCGTCGGATTCTTGCTCCTCTGCGGGCCGCACCCGGCGTCCGGGGCGGATTCCCGGGACCCGGCCATCGCCGCCGGCCAGGCGGCGCTGAAGCAGGGGATGGAAGCGGCCAAGCGGAAGAACTGGCCGCTGGCCGTCAAGCGCTACACCGAGGCCCAAAAGCGGATCCATCTCTCCCCGCAGATCATGCACAACCTGGCCCTGGCCCACGCCCAGATGGGCAACGAGCTGCTGGCCGACGTCTGGTTCCGGGCCTACCTGGGGGCGGTGCCGCAAGCGGCCAACGCCGATGAGGTGCGGGCCGAGATCGCCCGGCTCGAGAAGGCCGCCGACGATAAGGTGCAATTGCTCTTCAAGCAGGCCGAAGACCTGGCCGAACTGCTGCCGGTTCAGGGAAAAGACAAGTGGGATATTGGCCGGCGGGCGGAGGCCTTTCAAGAAATCGCTTCCGAGAAGGTCGAGGTGGGTGATTTCAAAGGCGCCGACGAAGATCTGCTTAAAGCAAAGCAATGCCGAGCGGCGGAAGTCGCCGGATTCTATGGTTATCTTGAGTATCTGGAATCAAAGAATGCGCGCTTTGCAGAAACTCTGGCTGAAATCGGCGATGTCGAAGGAGCGTCGTTTATACACGATAAGATGAAGGATACTGGAAGACGCAAGAGTTTAGAAGCCAAAATTTTAGAGGGGGCGGTTCGCCTGGGTGATTTGGACCAGGTGAAGCGACTCCTCGACAAGCAGTACTTGCCCGAATATGATCTGGGATACATTGAAATTTCTTTGGCCTTCGCTAAAAAAGACGATATTGAGACCGCCAGAGCTGTTGCCAAAAAGGAACCTGTTGCCGGTGTCCGTTTGGCTGAATATCTGCTCTCCAGGGGCAGGATATCGGAGGCGGTCGAAATTGCCGCCTCCGCTGGCGATCGCATCCGGGCGATGATAATCAGGGGTGAGGTGGAAAAAGCTTTTCAACGATTACTGGCCGGGGCGGGAGACGAAAACAGCCGGCTTACGCCGGAATATATCTTCAAAATTTTAAGCGATATTATAAAAGACAGCGTCTATCTCGGGGACAGCCGGACCACCCAGCGGGCCGATCAACTTGTCCGGGAATTTTTCAAAAACGGCGCGCCCACCGCCGAACCGGGCCAGAAATATTTTCCGGCCCGTGAAAAAAAGAACGGGTATGTCAACGAGATGATCGCAGTGGGCAAGGCTTATCTGGTCGTGGAAAACGGGACCACAAATGACGCTGTCAAACTGATCAAGACCCAGATTCACACTTTTGAAGGACGGCGCGACCTTTGCGATTTCGCGATTCGACGAAACAAATTGGCGGCGGCGGAAAGAATCGCCGATTCCTTCGCCGAAAGCCGGGAGCGGATCGAGTTCCTGAGACAGGTGCTGGCGGCCTACGAATCGAAAAACGATCGCGCCAACGCCGAGCGCCTGACCAAAAAACTGGCCGGACTGCTGGCCGACGTGCAACTGGGGTGGGACCCGGAGAACCCCGGCCGCGAATTCGTCGTCAACGCCTGGACGGACGCGGCCTACGAGTTTAGCCCCTATTCGGTCTTTTCCGACTTGCAAGCCGAGATTGCTGATTGCAAAAAGGACCGCGATTCGGAAGACATTCCATGGTGCGTCGCAATGACTGGCCGTTTCATCGGCAAGGGCCTTATAAAAATCCGCTTTCTGGACCGGATCTATCGGTAGGCAAACTTTTCTTTAACTGCGGATTTTCCCTCAACCGCGGACCGAAACGCCGGCGGTCGAACGACTTCCTACTTCCCGGCCAGGTCCAGGAGCATGGTGTCGGTGGCGGTCACCCCGTCGAAGAGGGTGGTCATGGTCACGGTCTTCCTGAAGGGCCGATCGCCCCGGTAGTAATTCAAATCGAAATGCTCCTCGCCGCTCTTGCCGGGCGGGATGGGTTTCAGGACCCGCGGCCCCGCCCAGAAGTCGCGCATCACCTCGTCATTGATCAACACCAGTCCGTTCAAGGTCCGGCTTCGGGAAAGGTTGGCGCAGGTGACCTTGAGGCGATACCGGCCGCCGGCCTCGTCCAGGTAGGGCTCGGCCTTGATTGACAGCAGCGGTTCCGGCCGGCAGGCGGCCAGCGCCCGGCTGACTGCCGCCAGCTTATCCTTCGGTCCGATCAGGTAGTGCAGGGCGCCGGAGAGGACCGGGCCGGACCTGGGATCGACCGGGTTGCCCTGGATGTCGCGCATCGTCACGCCGTCCGGCAGGTCCAGGACCGCGGCCAGCACCCTGCCGTCCCGGGCCATAACCGCCAGGGCGAAACGCTTCCCGTCCTCCAGCAAAAAGGTCTCCAGGTCCGGGTTAAGGTTCAATTCCTCAACGCCCCGGAAACCGTCCAGCAGTTGGGCCAGCATGGCGTAGGCGACCCCGGCCGGCTTCAGACTGCCATCGTACTCGAACATGCACTTGTGCCGGTCGAGCTTGGTGAAGTCACCGCCGGGATAGCGGGCGTCATAGCGACTGTACTTTATCCCGCCGGACCAGCAGACGGCCCGCACCGCTTCCGCCACCACCGACTCGGTGTTGGCGGTGTAAATCAGCGGGCTGCGCCGGTCGGCCGGGTTGTCTGGGGCCTCGATGGTGCGGTACAGGCTTTTGTGCACCCCGTACTCCCCGTTGATGACGAACTTGTTGTGCTTCCGGGCGAACTCCTTCCGTATCTCGCCCTGGGCCCGGCTCCGGGCGTAGTCGGAGATGCCGTCGAAATAGGGGACGGCGCCGGCCTTCTCCATATCGGCCAGCCAATTCTCATAGTAGCCGCCGTGGACCAGCACCCGGCAGTCGGGATCGGCCGCCTTGGCGGCGCGGTGAGTGGCTTTTATCAACTCCGCGTAGGTCTGGGGCGTAAAACGGTGATAGGGTTCGTCCACGATCAGCCAATCCTTGATGTAACCCCGGTAGTGGCCGACCATGCCCCGGATGAATTCCTCCCAGGCCCGGCGGGAGAAGGCGGTCTTGCCCATGTAAAGCCGGTCCGCCTCGTCAGCCGGGTCGAGTGCCCACTTCGGGATATCGGGTTCCAGGTCGGCGATGATGCCGATATCGTATTTTTCGGCCAGTTTGACCCGGTCGTCCCACCAGATAAACTTGCCGGGCTCCGGCTGAATGGCTTCCCAGGACTCGAGCAGGCTGTTTCCGCAACTCAGGGTGACGGTGCGGTGGATCCCGATCCGGTTCATCGCCTCCATGGCCTGGGGAACCAGGGCCAGGTAGGCGCCGAAGGTCTTCTGCATCCGGACCGGCGGCTCGGGCACGACGCAGAAGACATACTCCTGGAGCGGAATGGGCCAGGTATTTGCGCCGGAACGGGCGTTCCCCTCCACCAGCAACCGGAAGGCGCCGGTCCGGCCGGTGTTAAGGTCCACCTTCCGGCTGGCGGTGGTGTCGGCGGCCACCGGCCAGTCGGCCAGGAGCCGGTCAATGACCGTCCGATCGAAGTAGTCAACCACCCGGTAGCGCAGGTTGACCAGGGCCGGGGAACCGGCCTGGTAGGAACGGGCCAGCAGGGTGAATTCAACCGGTTTTTCCAGGTGGAAGACCTTGCCCGGCGCCGGCCAGTAAACTCCCGCCTCCACCGGCGCGGCCGGCGTGAACTTCTCGGCCGGCCGGCTGGCGAGAAGCAGGCCGTCCAGCCAGAGCGCGGCCTCTTCTGCGGCCTCGGCGTTGATATTGAGAAAGTAACCGCGGCGGTCATCGGTGGTCTTGAAGACGGCGCTGATCTTTTGCCACTCCGGGCCGACGGCGATCTTGACCGAGCCGATCGAAACCGGTTTGTCGTAGGCGGTCTCGGCCCGGACCGTCAGGTTGACCGGCCGGTCGGAACGAAACATCCCCTGGAAATGGTAGGTCTGGTTGGGCTTTAACTTGAGCACCCGGTGCTTGAGCTGAAAACTGTAAAGATCGCCCCGGCGGTTGAGCTTCAGGCGCAGGCAGCGTTCCCCCTCGTAGGGCCGGTCGGCGACCCAGCCTTCCGGAGCGAGGGTGTAGCCGGCCTGGTAGGCGGTGGCCCAGTCGTAATTGCCAAACCCGACCTCGAAACCGCCGTTGGCCAACCAGTTGGGCGGCTCGACGACCCGTTCCGGATCGGAAATCAAACCGTCCATCTCCCGCTGGATGAGGTCAATCTCGATGCTGGTGGTCTTGCGGGCCCGGTCGTAACGGAGGTCGTTCGGATTTCCGGAGAGATAGATACGGTCAAGCCAGAAACGGGGTTCCGGACTGCGCACCGCCACCTGGAGGGTCTTGAATGGCTCCCGGGCCTCGATAACCCAGCCGAGGCTGTAACCGCCGGGCTCCTTGATCGGGATTGTTTTTCGATCAAAGGTGCCGCCGAGGCCGAATTCCAGGACCGGATCGGTCTGGCCGCGGGTGAGGATCATTCCGGCGGCCCAGACGCAGTACCGGCCGGCCGGCAAAGTCCGTTCCAGGTCCAGCACCAACCGGCTCTTCGCCGCGTTCGCCTCGTCCAGCGAGCAGGTCATGGTGCCATTGGAACTGGAGGCGTTATGGCTGGTCGGCCGGTAGCCGGCCCCCTCGACCCTCAGGTCTTCCGCCTCGATGAAGCGGCGGTAGGGCGCGCCCTCCTGGCCGCGGGCCGGCCCGGCTAATCCGGAAGCAAGAATGACAAGCGCCAGCGCCCAAAAAAGAAAAATGGACGGCCCGATCCGAACGGAAGACGGGTTTGCCTTCTTCACGCGGATTCCTTTCTTGATCGCCGCTCCGAGTGGACGACCTTATTTGAAGAGCATCTGGCCGGGGCCGCCTGAACCGGCCGCCCAGCGGTAGCGGGTGGCCTCCACCCCATCGTCGGAATCGCAATCGTCGAAATAAAAATCAAGGCCGATTATTGGCCCCGGCGCGGTGACCGCCAGGCCCAGCGCGGCCAGGGGCACCGACACCTCGATCTGGTAGCCGGCTCCGGTCTTCTTGAAGCGGACCGGAACCTGGCTCTCGCTTCCGTCGGCCTTCACCAACCGACCGTTCCCCGCCCCGGCCGGAATGAAGAGTTTCACCGGCCGGCCGAAGGCCTTGGCCGGCCAGTCGGACCAGAAATGGATCTCCAGGCCGTCCTTACCGGAAATTACCCGTTCGTCATTCACCCGGAAGGCGAAGGCCAGCCGGTCCTTGTCCCAGCAACTGTTCAGGTAGACCTTGAAATCGCGGCTGTTGTCGTAGGAGACGAACCCGCCGCCCTCGATCACCTGGTCGTCGCTGCGCGACTGGACATGACCGCCGGGCCAGCCCCAGAGGGTAAAGACGCCGTCCCCGGCCGGCAGGGAATCGTACTCCCCGAGTTCGCCGTCCAAAACCAGGTCCTTCGGCGCCGGGTAAGCATTCAGGAGCCAGAGACGCGCTCCCTGGTACGGCTGGTACCCGATCGAACGATTCGCCGGCAGGTCCAGCAGGCTGGAATCGGCGGCCGTGCCGTCCGGGTTGAGTTTGAAGACGACGCCCCGGCCGTTCTCGATACGGGTGAAGGCGAAGAAGGAGGCCGGCGGCACCTCGAAGGCCTCGTAGGCGGTCCGGAGCGCCTTGAAGAAGTTGCCGGCCGCGGCCGGATCGGTGCTCTTGATGTAAATCGGCTGTTCACCCAGGGCCACTGTCAGTGCCGGACTCGGTGCGCCCGTCGCCGCTGCGGCCGCCGCCATCAGCATCGGATTGCCGAGCCAGTCGAAGAGGCGCACCCGGCCGGCCGGATAATCAATCTTCAGGTTGTTGGCGCCATAGGCCAGCGCCGAGGGCAGGCCGTTCCCGTCCAGGAAGCCCATCAGCACCATCCCCTTGCCGTTCAGCATTAGTTCGTCGGTCGGCCGGGCCCCGGCCAGCAGACTCCCGGCCATCATCATCCCCAGCCCGTTGGTCATCAGCGTCCCATCGTAATCCAGCATGCTGCGGTTAAAAACGCCCTTCATGGAGACGGAATCGGTGAACTGGGTACGGTAGGGGGCCACCGTATCGGAGCGGCCGGCCAGCACCAGCCGGGCCGTGGAGTCGTAGGCGCCCCGGGCGGCGGCCAGCGAAGTCGAGGCGGCGATCTTCTCGTGAGTTCGGTAGAAGGTGTTGCCGCGCAGGTGAGCGAAACTCCAGACCCCGAATTTATTATACTTCTGCACCAGCCAGGCGGTCTTGCGCAATCCCCACCAGTGGCGTTCGGCGCAGGGGATGACGTCAAAATAGTCGCCGTAACCGAGGTCGATCAGCTCCTCGAAGAAGTTCTGGGTGCCGGGGATGCAGGTGATTTTGACCTGGGGGTTGGCCTTGCGGGCGGCCAGGGCCGCGGTCTTGAGGGCCGGGCCGAACTCCGCCGGCGTGACTCCCTGGTCAAACTCGTCGTCGATGACCCAGTAATCGATCTTGCCCCGGTAGTGGCCGACAATGTTGTAAACCAGTTCGCTCCAGATATCGTCCTTGAGGCGTTTGCTTTCGAAACCGTACCCGCCGCGGCCGACGAAGAGCTCCTTCCGCTTCTCGACCGTCTGCTCCTCGGCGTACCAGCCCGGCTGGTAGATATAGTAGCAGAGCAGGCCGATGGCCTTGGGAAAGTGCTTGTTTATCCTGGCTACGTTCTCGTCGAACCAAACGTACTCGCCCTTCGTGGGTGTGATGGTGTAACCCCGGAAGATCCCGTCGGTGAGCGGATGGTACCAGCGCACGTTCACCCGGGCCAGGTAACTCAGCTCCAGGTCGTTGGAGTGCGTAAACATGCCGAGCGGGCTGACGCCCTTCACCTCGGGCAGGACCGCGTACACCGCTTCGCCGGCGTAGCCGCTCTCCTTCGCCTTGAAGAGCAGCGAAAAAAGGCCGTTGGGATGGTTGGTCAGGCTCTCCTTCTTCTCCAGATAGCCGCCGGCGGGCACCGCCGGAAGCGTGAACTCGCCCTGGTAAACGGTCCGGCCGGCGATGTCGATGACGTCATAGGCCAGCGTCACCGGCGCCGGCGCCGGGCCGTGGTTGTAGGCGGCCACCGTCAAAACCACCGGCTGGCCGCTGTAGAAGGTGTTGGCCAGCACGTCGGCCCGGACCGCCGGCTCGACCGGCGCCGGCGGGGCGTACCCGGCCAGGTTGTCGGAGACCGGCGCCAGGCAGACCGCGTCGATCGCCCAGTTATTGCCGAAGAAGAAGAGGCCGTAATCGTCCCCGGCGGTCACCTTGAAATCCCGGCTGAAGAGCTGCCACTCCGTTTTGCCGGCCAGCGCGGCCCGGAAGAGGTCCTGGTGCTTGCTGTTCTGAAGCGCGAAGGTCAGGGCGCTCCCGGCCGGCGAGCGGTAGGCGAAGGAGACCCGGTAATCCCCGGCCGCCAGACGGTAAAAGGCGCTGGAGATGCCCCGGTTGCTGATCTCCTTGACGCTCAGGCACCGTTTGCCGTGGTACGGGTTCTCGGAGGAGATCATCGCCTCCTCGAAAAGTTTCGCCCAGCTATCCTTGGTAACGCCAAGTTCAAAGGAACCGTTGTGGACCAGGTTGGCGCCCCGGGCGGGACCGGAGGCCACCAGGAGAAAGAGGCCCGCCAGGACCAGGCCGGTCCGGAGCGTCTTCATTTGACCTCCTTGAGGTTCAGGTCGGTGGTGATAAATAGTCTATCCAGGAGAATGACGTTCTGGTGAAGGTAGTTGGGGTGGTGGTTCAGGCCGGCCGAACCCTGCTGGATTCCCTCGACGGTCAGACGGTCGCCGGCGCTCCGCGTCTCGAAGACCGGGGCCAGCACCCAGCCGCCGGTCCCCAGCCAGACGACTTCCCGGGTGCAGTCGTTGAGCGTCACCCGGATGATGTTCTGGTCAAAACGGTGGCGCATCCGCTCGGAGTAAATCAGCAGGTTGTAGCGGCCGGCAGGCAGGCTCTGCGGCAGTTTCGTCTTCCAGACCTTCTCGGTGGCCTTCTCCTGCCAGACGGCCACCCCCCGGCCGGAGGCGGTGTTGAATTCGCGGGTGTACCAGGCGGCGTGCTCCGGTTCCCAGTCGAGGAAGTACTTCACCCCGGGCAGGTCCTCGAATTCCACCTTCAGATTCAGGGCCGGGGTCTTGTTCTCCGACTTCAGCCCCGGATCCTGGAGGTCCTTGAATTTATCGAGACGGGCCACTGTTTTAAAAACCTCTTTCCGGTCGTCGGAAAAAGCCAGGCCGGCCTTCAATCCCTTGAAGCCGAAGATGGGCACCCCGCCCGATCCCGCCTGTTTGTCTATCTCCGGCTGGTCGAAGGTCACCCGGGCGGTGAGCAGCCGCATCTTGTAAAGCTCCTCCAGTTGCGCCAGGGTCTTGGCGTCGCAGTCGAAGGCCAGTTCGAAACCCATGATCCCCCGCTCATTGCCGGCCCCGGTGAAGCGGTAAACGAGGCAGGCGACCGCGACCGAATTGTCGGCCTGGCGCCGGGGTGGGCTGAAAATCAGGCTCTCCGGCAACGGGCCGCGCGAGCGCAACTGGTGCTTCATCTGGACGGTAAGGTCCCAGGGCCGGAAATGGAAGAGCACCGGCCCGGCCAACTTCTCCCCGGCCAGGCACCGGAGAAAGAAAGTATTGGACTCTTTCGGCCAGATGAGCTTGAGGCCGGCCGATCCGGACTGGGCCGAAGCCGACGGCGGCCGGACCAGGCCGTTGAACAAAAGGCTGAAAAATAAAACCAGGGCCAACAACCCGCGCGCTCTACCCATCAGAACCTCCATCTGAACACTTTAAATGGATCGGGACGAATAAAACCGGCGGCGGTCGATTGCCGGAACGAAGAAAGCGATAAAGCATTGCAGCTTCTTGTATTTAGATAGACATTACAATAAAAAAGTTGCTGTTGTCAACCTATCCGCACCGGCCGGCACAGAACAAATTTGCACCGGAATTTAGTATCGCAGTACGGAAAACGGCCGATTTTGAACGGCGGCGATTTTACTGCCGGGCGTCTTTTGCCATATAATTTCAGGTGATGGAACCGAAAGAGATGCTGGAGCTGGCCGCGGAGGTCGGTGCAGGACTGCGTAAGAAAGGCCTGAACCTTGGAGTGGCCGAATCGTGCACCGGCGGACGGCTGGCCGCCCTGATCACCGAAATCCCGGGCAGTTCGGATTATTTCCTGGGCGGGGTGGTCGCCTACCATAACCGGGTGAAACGCCGGGCACTGAAAGTTCCGGCCGGCCGGCTGCGCCGTTTCGGCGCGGTGAGCCCCGAGACGGCCGCCGCCATGGCCGGTAACATCCGCAAGGTCACCGGCGGCCGGGTCGGCCTCTCTATCACCGGTATCGCCGGGCCGGCCGGCGGTTCGCCGGAGAAACCGGTGGGGCTGGTCTATATCGGTTTCAGCACCCGGAAAGTCAGGAAGGTCTTTGAATGCCGTTTTGCCGGCGGCCGGGAGGAGATCCGGCGGGCCGCCTGCCGGGAGGCCCTGGAGATTTTAAGGGATTACCTTAACGGCGGCGGCCGCTTCCAGGCGGAGGCGTCTGCCGGTAAAAGGCCCTGACCGCCACCATCACCGCGTTATCCAGCGACCGCTCGATTCCCGGCACGTAAAGCCGCAATCCCCTACCCTGCGCCCAGGCCTCCAGCCGCGCCCTTAAAAACCGGTTGGCCAGCACCCCGCCGCCGGTCAGGACCGACTTGACCGGAAAACGGCCGAGCGCGTAATCAAGCTTGTTTATCAAACCCTCGGCCACGGCCGCCTGGAACCCGGCGGCCACGTCGGCCGCCCCCGCCTCCGGGTGTTCCTGAAGATAATAGATGACCGCCGTCTTCAGGCCGCTGAAACTGAAATCGAGCGAGTTGCGCACGCCGGGTTTGGGAAATCGGACCGGTTTCCGGGCCTGGAGCGCCAGGCGCTCCAGCGGCGGGCCGCCCGGATAGGGAAGGTCCAGCACCCGGGCTATCTTGTCGAAGACCTCGCCGGCGGCGTCGTCGCGGGTCTGGCCCAGAAGGCGGAAATCATCCGGAGCGTTGACCAGGAAGAGGGAGGAGTGGCCTCCGGAGACGACCAGGCCCAGGGCCGGGAAGTCCGGCAGTCCCTCCGGAAATGACGCCGAGAGGTGGGCCTCCAGGTGGTCAATGCCGAGAAAGGGCTTCTCCAGCCCGGCGGCCAGCGCCCGGCCGAAGGCCTCGCCCACCAGCAGGGAACCGGAGAGGCCGGGCCGGACCGTGGCCGCCACCAGGTCAATCGCAGTGGCCGCCCGGCCTGATTTCTCAAGGCAAAGGAGATAAAGGGGCAGAATGCTTTCCAGGTGGCGGCGGCTGGCCAACTCCGGCACCACGCCGCCGTAACGGGCATGAACTTCTTCCTGGCTGGCCACCTCGGCCGCCAAGACCCGCCGGCCGTCGGCCACCAGGGCGACCGCGGTCTCATCGCAGGAGGATTCGATACCCAGAACCAGCATCTTCAGGTCCGCATGCAAAATCAGCCGGCCAGCAGCCGCCGGTAGAGGTCGGGAATCGAAAGCCGGTGGTCGAGGTTGAAGTGGAACCCCTTGCCGCCCATGCTCACCGGCCGGTTGACGATGTTCTTGCGCGGCCGGTAATAGTAATGATAAACATCGTCGGCCACCTTGCTCCGGTAATCGCCGAGGTCGATCAGGTCGAAGTTGGCGGTGGTGAATTTTTTTACCTGGAAACCGAGGTTGCGGGCGATGGAGAGGGCCTTCAGGAAGACCTCCGGACCGATGACGGCGCTGCCGAAGTTCAGGAAGACCCCGTTCTCCAGCCGGGCCACCGTCTCGCAGTACTCGTGAAAATCAATCCCGGAGGCGCCGCCGATGGCCGCGAAGTCCACGATCGGGTGCTGGTGGATGATGTCGGTCCCCAGCGCGATATGGTAGGTGGCCGGCACGCCGAGCCGGGCGGCCTGGTAAAAGAGACAGATGTCGCGGTTGGGGAAGCGCTCCGGGTGCTCGTCCACGAAGGCGGCCAGACTCCGGCCGTAACCCAGGCCTTTCTTCCAACCGGACTGGATCGCTTCGTTCATCCAGCGGCCGGTCTCCTCCCACATGCCGAAGGAACCGTCCTCGATGGCGGTGGGCACGTCCTCGGAGGTGCCGCCCAGACAGGCCAGTTCGAAATCGTGGATGCTGGAGGCGCCGTTGCCGGCCAGGTGGGTGAGGTAACCGGCCTTCATGAATTCGATCAGGTAGCGGGAGAGGCCGCACTTGACCACGTGGGCGCCGATGGACCAGAGGATGGGCGCGCCGGCGTTCCGGGCCGCCCGGATCCGTTCCACCAGTTCGTCGAATTCCGGGTTGACCACCGGCGCAACCTGGTCCCGTCCCGGCTGCATGAGGTTGCCGAGGTGGACCAGGTTCTTGCGGCCGGCGGCGGTGCTGGTTTTGATCCGGCTGAAGTCAACTTTTTTTTCGGCCATCGGGTTCTCCCGGTTCTTTCGAAAAAGAAAAGTAGAAGGTCTTGATCTCGAAGGGTCGGACCTCGAATTCGACGGTCTCCCGGTCGACCTGAAACGGGCGGCGCTCCTCCTCCAGCAGGTTGGTCTCCCAGGCCGCGACCGGCGCCGCCGGCAGGAAGAGTTTGGCCCGGCCGGACTGCCCGCCCGGTTCGTAAAGGCGGATGACAAAACCCCGGCCGTCCTCGGCCGCCTTGAAGGCCGAGACGACCACCGGCACCCCCTCGGTCCGGAATAAGGAGACCGGCGGGCCGGACTCCGGAGCGGATTCCGCCAGGGACCGGACCAGCGGCGGCCGGTTGAGGGAGAAGCCCTGTTCGACCACGCCGGCCTCCGGCCAGCGGCCGGCGTGGGGGTAAAGCGCGTAGGTGAAGAGATGGCGGCCGCGGTCGGCGTCCGGGTTCGGGTACATCGGCGCCCGCAGCAGGGTCAGGCGCAGGGTCTGCCCGTCAAAATCATAGCCGTACTTGGAATCGTTAAGCAGGGCCACCCCGTAGCCGGCCTCGGAGACGTCGGCCCAGTGGTGGCCGGAGACCTCCCGGCGGAAGGCCCCCTCCGGGCCGGCCGGGACCGCCGGCCGGGCGATGGCGCCGAAGGGTATCTCATACCAGGCCTCGCCGGCCTTCAGGGAGAGCGGGAAGGCCGCCTTGATCATCCGGCGGCGCTCCTGCCAGTCGACCTCGGTCCGGAAATCGATCCGGGGCAGGCCGGCGTAAATGATGATATCCTGAACCAGCCGACTCCGGCCGTCGCTGAACTCCTGGCGCACCGCGGCCCGGACCGGGCCGGCTTCCAGCACCCGGCGCCGGACCAGCCGTCCGAAGGAGCGGCCGGTGACCTCGTAATCGGCGTCGATATCCCAGGCCTCGTAATGGACCGGGGCCTCCCGGAAGATCCGGAAATCGTTGCCGGCGGCGCCTTCGGCCAGGACCTCGCGGCGATTGACCTTGTCGTAAAGGCGGGCCAGGC